>JACMJX010000197.1 GCA_014380425.1 Chitinophagaceae bacterium
GCCGGGAAGTATTATATTGGTAGCAGGTGAGCCAGGAATCGGCAAGTCGACACTCTTTCTTCAGGATGGTCTCGAGATAAAGAACATCAAGACACTTTACATAAGTGGAGAAGAAAGCGAGCAACAAATAAAGATGCGGGCTGATCGTTTAAAGATCAGTAATGAAGACTTTTACCTGCTTACAGAAACCTCCACACAAATCCTGTTTCAGGAAATCAAGAAGTTAAGGCCCGAACTTGTAATAATAGATTCAATACAAACGCTGCATACATCACTTATAGAATCATCGCCAGGCAGCGTATCTCAGATAAGAGAATGTGCCGCAGAATTTCAGCGTTTTGCAAAGGAAACCAATACACCTGTTATACTAATAGGGCATATTACTAAAGACGGCAGTATTGCAGGGCCCAAAATACTGGAGCACATGGTAGACACAGTGCTGCAGTTTGAAGGAGATCGCAACTATGCTTACCGCATACTAAGAACGCTTAAGAACAGATTCGGGAGTACCGCAGAACTTGGAATTTATGAAATGACGGGTTCGGGTATGCGGCCTGTAACCAACCCTAGTGATATTCTCATAACACAGAAAGAGGACCAGCTGAGCGGCGTGGCAATCGGCGCTACTATTGAAGGACTTCGACCCCTGCTGATAGAAGTACAGGCCCTTGTAACCCAGTCTGTGTATGGAACACCGCAAAGAACAGTAACGGGATTCGATCTCAGACGCCTTCAGTTATTGCTGGCCGTCCTGGAAAAAAGGGGTGGTTTTCACTTTGGTGTAAAGGATGTTTTCCTGAATATTGCAGGAGGGCTCAAAGTAGAAGATCCATCTATCGACCTGGCAGTTCTTTGTTCACTGCTTAGTTCCTACGAAGACACTCCATTACCATTGAATATATGCTTCTGTGGTGAAGTAGGGTTAAGTGGCGAGATAAGGGCCGTCAACCGTATAGAACAACGTATTGCAGAAGCAGAGAAACTTGGTTTTGAGAAGATCATCCTTTCAAAATACAATAAAACAGGATTGCATCCGGCTTCTCATATAGAGGTTGTTACGGTTGCAAGAGTGGAAGAAGTTTATACCCTGTTGTTTTAAGTAGTATTGTTATCTGTTTTACCGCAGAAGAATATCTTCCGCCTGCAATGAGAGCGCCCTTGGAAAAAACCGTACCATGAAATCTGCAAAGAAGATACTAAAGGACCTGCTGCATATTTTCTTTCCTCATCTATGTGCAGGATGCGGCAATGATATCGCAGATGCAGATGCCATCATTTGCATCCGCTGTCTGGAAGATTTAGGTACCACTAACTTCAATACAGTTGCAGGTAACTTAACAGAAAAGATTTTTTCTGGCAGGCTTCCTATAATAAATGCGAGCAGTTTATGTTATTTCAGTAAAGATTCTCTCGTGCGTCACTTGATGCATCAGTTAAAGTACAGAGATCATAAAGAACTTGGATATTTTTTGGGAAGGTTGATGGGGGCATCGTTAAGACAAACAGACCGGTTTGCAGATATCGATGGTCTTGTTCCCTTACCCCTTTTCTTTTCAAGAGAGAAAAAAAGAGGGTACAATCAAGCAACTATATTATGTGAAGGTATGGCAGCGGCAATGCAATTACCTGTATGGAAAGATGTAGTAACAAGAACCTCTTTTACAGATAGCCAAACAAAGAAGAACCGGACAGAACGCTGGCAGAATATAGAAGGGAGATTCGAGTTGCAGGACATAGAAAAATTGACCGGCCGGCACGTTTTGCTGGTAGATGATGTAGTTACAACAGGGGCAACTTTGGAGGCTTGCGGCCTGGAATTGCTGAGGGCCCCTGGAGCAAAATTGAGCATCTCAACCCTAGCCTGCGCCCTAAACTAAAAAATCCGGGGCTCTATTATTTACTTATTTTTGAGAATATGAAGCAAATTCTTGTTATCCTTTCAGGCGTTTTTACCCTTTTGGTAACTTCCTGCAGAAAAGATTCCTTTATAACAAGCAGGGACGCGGAAATTTCAATTACTGCGGATTCTATCCGTTACGATACGGTTTTTACTTCTACGGGGTCAGTTACTCAGGTTTTTAAGATCATTAATGAAAACAGCCAGAAACTGAGGCTAGACCAGATTTCTCTCGGTGGTGGAAGCAATTCGCATTTTAACATAAATGCCGATGGGTTTACCGGACCTTTGATCACTAATATCGAGATAGATGCTAATGACAGTATTTATGTATTTACTACTGTTTCTATCGATCCCAATGCTGAAGAGCTTCCTTTTGTGGTAAAAGACAGTATCCGGATTGCGTACAATGGAAACGAACGGTTGGTTCATCTCGAGGCTTATGGACAAAATGCCCATTTTCTTAGAAACTGGGAGATAACGACCGATACGATATGGCCCAATAACCTTCCCTACGTAATTCTTGGAGGACTGCTTATTAAAGAAAATGCGACACTTACAATAGAAAAAGGTGCCCGGCTGTATTTTCATTCCGATGCTCCTCTACTGGTTGATGGAACACTTATAACCCAGGGATCAAAAGATACATCAGGCCGGGTATATTTCAAAAGTGACAGGCTTGACCTGCCCTATTCGGGTTATCCAGGCAGTTGGCCTGGAATCTATTTTAGAGTGGCCAGCGATAACAATGTATTAAACGGCGCCGTGATCAGCAATTCCTACCAGGGAGTGGTGGCACAAGGCCCTTCTGCCAGCGCAGCACCAAAGCTGATTCTTGCTGATTGTATTATAGATAATATTTACGACGCAGGCGTACTTGGTGTGGCAACCAGCATCAGAGCTACCAATTGCGTTATCAGCAATGCAGGAGGCGAAGCATCCAATAATCTCAGCCTGGTTTACGGCGGCAATTACGATTTTACGCATTGCACGGTTGTTACATACAACAATAGTTACATAACGCATAAGAACCCTGTTTTCTTCTTAAGCAATTTCATAATCGAGAATAATGTGAAATACCCGCTTGATCTGACTGCCAGCTTTACAAATTGTATTTTCTGGGGAGATGGAGGCTCTGTGGAAGATGAAGTGCTTGTTTCAAAAGATGGATCGACGGTATTCGACGTACAGTTTACGAACTGTCTCTATAAGGTAAAGAATCCCCCTTTAAACGTAACACTGAAGGATATGATCCTGAATGAGGACCCCGCGTTTGACAGTACAGATGCCGAGAAGCGCTTTTTCAACTTCCAGCTGAAAGAAAACTCACCTGCACTCAATAAAGGAGTAAGTACTCCTCTTGTTACCGATGCAGCAGGGAATCCGAGGGTTGTGGGCGCACAAGCAGATCTGGGGGCTTACGAAAGGCAATAACAGGCAAGTTTTATTAAAATCTCCGAATCCTGCGAATCTCATTTATTTTTGTGGTATGCAGTTTAAAGATGTAATTGGGCAGGAAGCGCTCACTCTTCACCTCGGGGAGATAGTACAGCATAACAGGCTAAGCCACGCACTTCTTTTTTTAGGGAAGGAGGGGAGCGGCGCTCTTGCTGCCGCCCTGGCATTTGCGCAGTATGTGGTATGCGATAATAAGAACGGTGATTCCTGCGGCGTTTGCTCCGCCTGCTCTAAAGCAGCAAAATACATACATCCCGATATTCATTACTCTTACCCCGTAATATCGAAAAAATCGGGTGATAAGCCGGTAAGCAGCGACTTCATTCAGGAATGGCGGGAATTTGTGAAGCTCTCCTCCTACGGTAACGCTTATGACTGGTTGCAATTTATTGGCGCTGAAAATAAACAAGGTAATATCACTGCTCATGAGTGCAATGACATCATTCGCAAGCTTAGCCTGAAAAGTTTTGAAAGTGAATTCAAGATTCTTCTGATGTGGCTGCCGGAATATCTGGGCAATGAAGGAAATAAACTGCTTAAATTGATTGAAGAGCCGCCGCCTAATACTCTTTTCATCCTGGTAGCCGAAAATGAGTCGCTGATTCTTCAAACCATCCTTTCCAGGTGTCAGCTTGTTAAAGTTCCTCTGCCGGGGGTGAAGGATATCGAGAAGGCTTTGATTTCAAGAGCAGGACTTTCATCCGTGCAGGCCCGGCAACTGGCAGGAATATGTGAAGGAAACTACCGGGAAGCACTTCAACTAATGCAGCATGCAGGGGAAGACTGGCAGGAAACCTTGCGGGAATGGCTTAACGCTATATTAAAAACAGGCCCGGTGTCTCAGGTAAAATGGATAGAAGAAGTAAGTAAATCAGGCAGGGAAAAGCAGAAGCAGTTCCTTCGCTATTTTACGCATCTGCTGGAGCAAAGCATCCGGTTGAGGATTATGGGTACGGAAACAAATGCTATCAGCATTGCGGACAACGAAATGGACTTTGCTCTGCGCCTGAATAAAATGACAGATATTCCCCAGCAGCAGGCCATCATCGAGGAACTTGACAAGGCGACTTATTATGTGGAAAGGAATGCCAACCCTAAGATGCTTTTCCACGCACTTACGATAAAACTTTATCATATTATAAAAGACAAGGTAGTTATCAGCTCCTGGTAAAGAACCTGAGATTGGTTTTAAATGTTATATTTGTAAGTACCGTTCTTATGCACGGTGCGATAATTATTGTTAATTCTTTTAATTATATATATATGGGTTGTAGCAGTTGTGGAACAGCAACAGGTGGTAAACCGGGCGGATGTAAGAGTAACGGAGGATGTAGTACAGGAGGTTGTAATAGGCTAAATGTGCATGATTGGCTTGTAAATCTGCCGTTTGCCGACCCCGAGAGCAGTTGCAAAGTGGTGGAAGTAACATTTAACCAGGGTAGCCGGAAAGATTTTTTTAGAAATAATACGCTTCAGCATTTTGAGAAAGGAGAACTGGTGACAGTAGAGGGCGTAAGTGGTGTGGATATCGGCGAAATTTCGCTTACTGGCGAAATAGTGCGTCTTCAGCTTAAAAAGAAAGAGCTGGACGAGTTTAATCCCGAGATGAAAAAAGTACTTCGCCGCCCTATAGAAAAGGATATCGACCTGTGGAATCATCATAAATCGAGGTCGGCAGAGGCCGTTATACGGTCGAGAGCGATTTCAAGGCAGTTAAAGCTGGATATGAAGATTTCGCAAGTAGAATTTCAGGCAGATGGCAGAAAAGCTACTTTTTACTATATAGCCGACGATCGAGTGGATTTCAGGGAGCTTATAAAAGTGTATGCCTCCGAGTTCAAGGTGAAAGTAGAAATGCGTCAGATTGGTGCCCGTCAGGAAGCGGCTAAGATAGGAGGTATTGGGAGTTGCGGACGGGAACTTTGTTGCAGTACCTGGCTCAGTGATTTTAAGAGCGTTAATACGACAGCGGCCCGTTATCAGAACCTATCGATCAACCAGACGAAATTAAGCGGTCAGTGCGGCCGTTTGAAATGTTGCCTGAATTACGAACTGGATACATACCTGGATGCTTTACAGCATTTTCCTGATAATGCAGAAACACTTCAAGTGGCACGTGGTACAGCTATCCTGATCAAAAAGGATATCTTTAAAAACCTTATGTGGTATATTCTCAAGGATAGCAGCAAACAATACCCCCTTACTATAGAGCGGGTAAAAAAGATCAAGCAGCTTAATGCACAAAATATCGTTCCTGAAGAACTGGAGCCGGTGGATGTTACTGCCAGCAAGGTAAAGGAAGTAGAACCTGAATATGCCGATCTGGTGGGGCAGATCAGTCTTCGTTCTCTTGAGAAATCTGATCGCAAGAAAAGGCATCAACCAGATAACAGGCAGCGCGAAGTACGTGGCGGCGACAGGCAAGGAGATCAGCGTGGAGGAGGTGGTGGTCAGCATCAGAATCAGCCGCCCCGGGAACAACGGGGGCAACAGAACGGGCCCCAGAAATCCGGTCGCGACCAGCAGCGCAGCCAGCAAGGCAATAAGGCAGTTCGTAACAAGGCAGTACAGCGTGTGCCCCGAGATCAACAGCGGCCGAATAATCCTCCAAAGAACCAAGAACCTCCGAAGCAATAGTGCTCCGAATAATAGCATTGAATATAAGTGCCTTCTATAAAAGAAAAAGCTCCCTCAGGTGAATAGGGAGCTTTTTCTTTTATAGAAGGTACTAAACAAGATTGCATCAGAACCAGCTACCTGTCCATCTTTCATCCATTGTTCTCCCCAGTTTTCTTCTTCTTCTCGCTGCCTCGGCCCTGTGACGAATCGCCGTAACTACCATTAATGGTATGAACAGCAGGGTAAGTGGAGGGATGCCTAACATGGAGATCCATTTACCGCCAAACATTCTACGCATTGGCCTTCTTAGTCGCTCAGCAATCAGGTACATACCTGGAACAATAAGGAGGGTCATGAAGAATGCTACTATCAATCCAAAAATAATCGTCCAGGATAGCGGTTTCCAGAACACGGCATTATCGCCGCCAAAGAAAATATTTGGATTCAGATCGGCAAACATGCCTATGAAGTCAATATTAAAACCTACCGCGATCGGGATAAATCCGAGAATAGCGGCTACCGCTGTAAGGAGTACCGGAATAATACGAGTTTTACCTGCTTCAATAACAGCCTCCCTGGTCTTCATGCCGCGGCTTCTGAGTTCATCGGCAAATTCAATAACGAGGATACCATTTTTTACAACAATTCCGGCAAGACCTACAATACCGATACCTGTCATAACCACCGATACCGTCATGCCTGTCAGCGCAAATCCCAGTAGAACTCCTATAACGCTAAAGACGATCTCTGTAAGGATAATAACCGATTTACTGATCGAGTTAAACTGAAGAACAAGTATAAATAAGATCAGCATCAGTGCGATGATCAATGCCCTTCCAAGAAATGCCCCTGTTTCAGCCTGTTGTTCACCCTCACCGGTCTGGCGGACAGTGACACTCTGCGGCTTATTTTTAAAGCTGTTGATATGACCTGTAAGCACCTGATTGACTCCAGTAGGCGTGTAACCTTGCGTCAGCAACACATTAGAAGTAAGGGTGATCGTACGTTTTTGATTTTTACGGATCACACTTCCCAACGTACTTGTATAATCTACATTTACCAGGGAGCTTAATGGAATATTCTTAAACCCACCGGTAGCGAGATCTCTAAAGTATATGTTCATATTAAGCAGATCGGCAAGGCTTTTTCGCTGCACTTCAAGATTGCGTAACTGTATTTTGTATTCCTCCTCTCCTTCCTTTACTTTAGATACTTCGCGACCAAAGAGTGCCGTGCGTAGTTGCAGGCCGATTTGTGAGGATGAAACACCCTCGCTAAGTGCCCTTTCCCTATCTACCGTCAGGGATATTTCAGGATTGGTGAGATCAACGTTCATCTTCAGTTCTTCTACACCAGGAACATTTATAGAGTCCAGATAATTCTTAAGCGCGACCGCGGTTTTGGTAAGATCATCAAAATCTTCACTTGCCACTTCGATGTTTATAGGAGGTTCAGTAGGCGGGCCACCTTGCTCCTGATCGACTGAGATCTCGGCTCCGGGAATTCCTTTCATTACTCCTCTTATCGAGTCGAGATAAGGTGCACTTGATTTACCGTGACGCTTTTCAAACTCCACGAACGAAACCTGAATACGGCCCCGCTCTGGCCTTGTACTTCTGTCACCACTGGTAGGATCACTAGCTCCGATAGCAATATTCGCTATTACACTCTCCACCATCGGATTTTCTTTGCCGTTTTCCATTCCCAGCACCTGATAAACTTTTTTCTCCAGCGTTTGGGTAACAGAGTCGGTATAATCCACGTTAGAGCCAACTGGTAATTTAAGGTAAACATAAATCTGATTGGGGTCTCCTGTTGGAAAGAATACTACAGGAACATTCCGCAATGTAAAGATCACGAGAGAAAGTACCAGCAAGCCAAAAGTGGCAACAAGAAGCCAAACCGGCCGCCATCCCTTTAATGCCCAGCGCAGTGATCTTTCATACCTTGTCATGATTCCAGGCAATACCCGGTGCTGAAACCCGAGAATCATACCATTCAGAACAAATGCATTGAATATTACCAGCACAACGAGAAACAGGATTAAATTTCCGAGGAAGGTATAACCTAGCAAGTCGAGTATGATTCCTCCTGCCACGGCAATCCATAGAGTGGGACTGCGGAACACATCAGACTTACGTTTTTTGCCATCCTCTTCCGGGTGATTCATAAAGTCGACTGCGAAAACAGGGTTCATGATAAATGCCACTATAAGCGATGCTGAAAGTGTAAAGATTAGCATCGTTGGCAGATAGATCATAAACTTACCTATTATTCCCGGCCAGAACAGCAATGGAATAAACGGCGCAAGCGTGGTTAATGTACCAGCCAGCACGGGCACGAATACTTCTCCTGCAGCTACCATAGCTGCGCGCTGTGGCGACATTTTGCCCTTAGAATCCACAAATATCCGGTGCGTGTTTTCAATAACTACGATGGCATCATCCACTATAATCCCTAGCCCGAAGAGCAAGGCGAAAAGCACGATGAAGTTAAGCGTTACGTGGGCTCCAACAATCATGTCTGCTGCTGGCAGAAAAAGGAAAGCGACGAACATACTTAATGGAACGGACAGCGCCACGAAGAAGGCGTTTGTTACGCCCATAAAAAACATCAGGATAACTAGCACCAGTATAAAACCAATTACAATCGTATTTACCAGCTCATTGAAAGACGCCCTTGTTGTCTTGCTCTGATCACCTGTTATCACCACTTCCAGATCCCTGGGATAGTAACTGGTTTTTAAATCATCAACGATCGCTTTTACAGCATCCGATGTTTCGATCAGGTTCTCCCCGGAGCGCTTGATAATATTTAAAGTGATTACTTTTTTACCATTCAACCTTGCATAACTCTCCGTTTCTTTAACGGTATCCCTGATCTGTGCAAGGTCTTTCAGGTAGATGGGAGCTCCCGTAGAGTTTCGTACTATAATCTGCTCGAGGTCGTAAGCAGTTTTTAATTGGCCTTTCAGCTGCAATGTTCTTTTCATATTGCCTACCTCAAGTTGCCCACCGGAGATATCGAGGTTCTCACGCGCGACCGCTGCTGCTATATCATCGTAGGTTACATTAGAAGCTTGCATACGATAATTGTCTACATTGATCTGAAATTCCCGTTCTGGTGCGCCTACCAGGTCAACCCTGTTGATCTGCGTGAGTTCCTCCAGCCTGTCCTGTGTTTCATCTGCCATTTGCTTCAGCTTCATCAGATCATAATCACCACTGATATTAACGTACATGATGGGCTGATCAGAAAAGCTTACCTCTTGCACGGCCGGTTCCTGTGTAAGATCGGTAGGGAGATCTGTCTTCGCCTTATCCACCGCGTCTTTTACTTTCTGCAAGGCAATATCTACCTCCACATCAGTACCGAATTCAACTACTATTGCCGAAAAATCCTGAACAGATGTACTGGTTACCTTGGTTATCTTAGCTCCTGTTATTCCCTTGATCTGTTTCTCGATTGGTTGCGTTACCAGGTTTTCAATATCCTTTGGGGAGTTACCTACATTTATAGTTTGCACATAAATGGTAGGTATTACAATATCCGGGAACTGCTCTTTAGGCAACGTAACAAACTGGTAGATGCCTGCAAGGGTAACGAATATCATCAACAGGTAGATCGATGTTTTATTCTTTATACTCCAGGTAGTTGGTCCAAACTGCTTAAACTTACCTGTCAGATTTTCTAAATTGCTCATACTTAAAATTTGATTGTATCATCCTCTATGATTCCCGTGTATTATAGGCCCTATTTAGCCTGGGTAGTTATTGGCTGACCTTCATATAATCCTTGAAAACCTTCTGTTATTAGCTGGTCTCCTATTTGCAAACCAGATTTAACTTCCAGCGTGTTCTCATACAATTCTCCTACAGTTACAACTCTCTTTTTGGCGACAAGTCCATCCTTTTCCTTCGCAGCCACTAATACAAATTTGCCCTTCTCGTCGTTCTGCAACGTATTAACAGGAATACTGATTGCATCGTTCTTACTATAATCCTTGATCCTAACTTTGGCAACCTGGTTAGGTTTCAGTCTTGCACCTGCTGGCAGCCTGGCTTCTGTGTAGAAAGATCTTGTTCCCAGATCGATAGTTTTACCTATCACATTTATTTTAGCCGTTAAAGTGCGGTTGTTTTCGTCTGGCAGTACCACTTCCAGTTCGCTGCCAATCTTTACCCGGCCAAGATAGTTTTCAGGAACGTTGGTAACGAGTTTCAGATTATTGGTATTTACGATACTGATCTGCGGCACATTGCCTGCAACGCCAATGAACGCTTCGCCAACTCTTACATTTACTTGATCCGCAACACCTGAAGCAGGTGCTGTAACAGTCATAAGACTTATCTGCTTTTTATAGATGTCGATATTCCTTTTAAGATTCTCCACCTGGGTTTGGGCGGTAAGAAGATTCTGATAGGTACCAATACTCTGATCCCATAGATTTTTTGTACGACGGTAGGTATCTTCCGCAGAAGCAAGCTGAACTTCTATAGGAGCAATCTGCTGTCTGATCAACTGATCGTCGAGCCGGGCGAGTACCTGGCCTTTCCTTACATTGTCCCCCTGCTTTACGTAAAGCGCGGTAACAACACCCCCTTGTCCGTTTGGTGGAGCTACATAAGCAGTATTTTCCGCTTCTACGCTACCCTGAAGATCGATGTAATGAGAAAAGTTCTGGTTTTGCACAGGTGTGATGCTTACAAGCTTTATGTTTTGTGCTGCTCCATAACTGGAATCTATCTTTGACAACTCGGCTTCCAGTGAAGTTATCTTTGCATTTACTTCCTGCTGTTGTGTCTTTAATTTTTCGAGCTCGGCTTTCTTATCATTGATACCACTATCCTTACTCTTTTTTCCTTCTCCGCAGGACATTATGAATACTGCTATCCAAAACATCCCGAAAATGTACTTTTTCATATTGTTATTTTTAATAGTCATGCGATGTTTATAGTTTTCCTACTGATTTCTGATAATTTATTTTGGCTACTATTGCTTCATACAATGCCTGGAAATAGTTCGATTGAGAAGTCTGAAGATCATTCTCGGCCTGTATAATATCGAAACTGCTGCCTAGGCCGGATTCAAATTTCTTTTTAGTAGTATTATAAACTGCTTCGGCAAGTTCTATGTTCTTCTGCTGCTCGTCAAAATTCAGTAGGGAGTTCTTCAATGACTCTTTAGATACGGTTTGCTCCAGATCGATACCTTGCTTCAGGTATTCGATACTGTTGTCTACCTGCTGTACTTTCAGTTTAGATTGCTTAACCTGATACCTGCGTTGTAACCCATCAAAAATCGGGATACTTATATTAAGTCCGAAATAACCGGTATTGTACCAGAACGCCTCATCATCCGTGAAGATGAATTTGTTAGCCTGGCCCTGCCGGGTGTAATTACCAACCAAAGAAACGGTAGGAATGTATCCGAGCTGATAGCGCTTCAGATCGAGCAGTTGTAACTGTTTTGTAGTTTGCAGCAACTGGAACTCTTTGCGGTCATCGTACTTAAATTCATCACTAAGGATGCCGCTCTTGAGTTCATCGATACTTAAAGTGTCTTTAAGTACTATGGAATCTTTCTGAGGGAAACCGAGCGCAAATTTGAGTGCCGCATAAGAAAGATAAATCCCGTTTTTCAGCGTTGTCTGAGTTGTTTTGAGATTGGAAAGTTGCACTTTAGCCCTGTCGACATCCAGCTTCTCCAGAAAGCCATTCTGATACATTATCTCATTGTCATGCACCAGCTTTTCTATTCTGGCAACACCATCGTTTATGAATCCTAGTTGCTTTTCGGCTATCAATACAGCGTAGTAGCGTTTATGGGCTGAATCCTTAACCGTTTCCTTAGAGAGCTCCACATTGTTGCGGGCGTACTCCAGCGATACCGACCTTGCTTTAAGCGCTACGAAAACATCCGGCTGAAACAACAACTGCGTAAGCGTCGCACCCGCATTTGCATTCCATGGCTGCTGAAAGCTGACTGGCCTCAGCTGAGGTTGCGGAACATTGGTTATGGGGCCGGCTGCACCTGATACGCCTTCATTTTTAAGGATTTCATACACCGAGGTAGATGTTGCATCCGGAAAAAGAAAAATAGGAAGCTGATAGTAATACTGCCCTGCTGCACTACCGGTGATCTGAGGTAATGCCTGCCCCCTTATCCCCATGTTCTGGGCTTCCTGAATCTGATAATCAAGTTCCTTGTTCTTGATTTCGATCACATTCTTGTAGGCCATTTCGACCGCCTCTTTAATGCTAAGTTCATGCTTCTGCTGTGCCAGTAAAGGCAGACTGGCGGTAACTGCCAGTACAAAACCTAACACCTTACTTAATCTTTCCATTGTTCTGTATTTTTTTTTCAAGTTCGTGTTTGTATTTAAGTATTACTTTATAACCCTTCGGGTTCACAATGCTATAAAGGAAGAGGTCTATAAGTTCCTGTTGCATTTCACTTAAAGTATATTTTGACGTATGCGCCTGAAATTCCGGATTGAATGGCATTAGTAAGCTTTCTACTCTTAATCTAGCCACAAGATCTACCTTAAGGTCTTCTCTGTACAACTCTTCTGAAATGCCGCGCAAAAGGTTCTGTCGCACTAAGTTGAAAAGGAATTCCGTTCTGTACTTATGAAATCTTACAAACCCTCCGGGATGATATTTCTGAAGATCGAATAGTAAGGAAGGATTCATTCCCTGTAGGATTTCATTTATAGACATCTTGATCAGGAAAACTTCATGCAGTGCGTTCTCCGCCACCTGCTGATCGTTAACACACATCATCTGATTGCGGCTGATCATATCAGCTACAAACGCCTCCACCAATTCATCTTTATCAGAATAAAAGTGATAAATAGTCTTTTTACTGATACCAAGGCTTGTAGCAATATCATCCATACTTACACTTCTTATACCGTATTGCATAATAAGCGAATGTGCCTGTTGCCTGATTCTTTCTTTTGTGTCGACTTCTGCCATTGCGGCAAAACTAAGGAAACTTTCAATGTTACCAAAGTTTCCATTATCATTTTTATCAAAATGCGTGTTTTCACCTGATTTAATAACAATTAAGCAGTTAATTTTGAAGTGTTATATGAAGCGACTATATCCATTAATTTTGGGCCTAAATAAAAGACATGGAAAACCCGACAAATCCGACACCGGGAAACTGGAAGTGGAAAAAAATCCTTCAATATCTTCTACAAGGGCTACTAGTAACAGCGCCGATAGTGATAACAGGTTATCTCATCTACTGGTTTGTTTCGTCAGTAGACAGTTGGCTTCCTATTTTCCGCGTAAAAGACGAGTCCGGGCACCTCACCAATCAAAACTACGGTCTCGGCTTTGTGATTATTATAGTTACTCTTATCGTAATAGGTTATTTGAGTTCTAACTTTATAACCCGAAGGGTTTTTAGTCTTTTTGACTATTGGCTGGAGCATGCCCCCGGTATAAAATTCATTTATTCCTCCATTAAAGACTTTTTCGAGGCGTTTGCGGGGAACAAGAAGAAATTTACCCGGCCCGTACTGGTTAGTATTTTTAACCCGGAAGTTTACCAGATAGGTTTTATAACTTCTACGGATGCTCACGAATTCGGATTGCGGGATTACGTTACTGTATATATCCCCATGTCGTATTCCTTTGCGGGCCATACCTATATTGTTCCATTATCCAAAACAAGGATAATAGATAAGGTTTCTGCTTCAAATGCATTGAAGTATGCCATCTCTGGCGGTGTAGCTGAAGTAGACGATGACAAGGAACGAAGTTGATCCTCACCACGCTTCAATCTTTAAAATATGTTATATACAAAATGGTTGACGACAGTAATACTTTTACTGGCGCTACAACAGAATGCCTATTGCTGGGGGTTCTTTGCCCATCAAAAAATAAATTACCTGGCCGTATTCATGCTTCCCCCGGAAATGATGGTTTTATACAAACCTCATATCGTTTTTTTGAGCGAGCATTCGGTAGATCCAGACAAAAGGCGTTATTCCGTTGCCCAGGAGGCGCCAAGGCATTTTATAGATATTGATTATTATGGCGCGTACCCATATCCCTTGTTACCCCGTAAATGGGAGGAAGCAGTTGGCTGCTATACCGAAGACACGCTAACTGCCAGGGGAATAGTTCCCTGGTGGGTTCAGATTATGCAGCAGCGACTAACGAATGCCTTTAAAGAAAGGAACGGGTCGCTTATATTAAAGCTGTCAGCGGAGATAGGCCATTATATTGCAGATGCTCACGTTCCGCTGCATGCTTGCAGCAACCATAATGGCCAGCATACCAGTCAGCAAGGCATTCATGGTTTCTGGGAGAGCAGGGTACCGGAACTGCTGGCCGAAAAGAACTGGGACTTTTTTATAGGCAAGGCTACGTATCTTACCAGTCCTGGGGAGTTTATATGGCAGCGGGTGCTGGAAAGTGCCACCGCAGCAGATACTGTTCTGCGTTGTGAAAAGGATTTAACGAAGAAGTTTCCGCCTGACAGGAAATTTGCCTTTGAATTAAGGAATGGCATGTTAATGCGTCAGTACTCCTCCGATTTTACTACAGCTTACAGCGATCTTCTTAATGGAATGGTGGAGCGGAGGATGCGTCAGTCCATTTATGCAGTGGCGTCTTTCTGGTACACTGCATGGGTGAATGCCGGACAGCCTGACCTTAAAGAACTATCAGGCAAGGATTTCGGCCAGGCAGACCTGTTAGAGTTCGAAGAGCTGAATATGCAATGGAAAGCAGGAAAAACAATGGGTAAAAACTGTGAATGAGCTGATGCCGCATTTTCGCCAGGTAAGCCGTACTTTTGCAAGGTTCTTTTTAACCCCGTAAATTTTTTGCATTGGTCTATAATTTCAATTCCGGTCCCAGCATCTTACCGAAAGAAGTGTTTGAACAGGCCGCTACGGCGATAACAGATTTCAATAATACCGGTTTATCTATACTCGAAATAGGCCACCGTACCGATCTATTTATGTCGGTGCTGGAGGAAGCTACTGCTCTCGTTAAAGAACTGATGCAATTGAGTGCTGAAAAAGAAGTTCTCTTTTTACACGGCGGGGCATCCACACAGTTCTTCCAGGTGCCTATGAACCTGCTGAACGAACAGGCGATGGCTGCCTATCTCGATTGCGGTGTGTGGGGAATTAAACCTATAAAAGAGGCGCGGTTGTTTGGAAAAGTAGAAGTGGTGGCGAGTTCAAAGGATCGTAATTATACTTATATCCCTAAAAACTTCTCAGTACCAGCTGATGCAGCTTATTTTCATTATACTACCAACAATACGATAGAAGGCACACAAATGCATTTTATTCCTGATACACAAGTTCCGCTGGTGGCTGATATGAGCAGTGATATTCTAAGTACTGTGATCGATTTCAACCGGTTTTCACTGATTTACGCAGGAGCGCAGAAAAACATTGGTGCAGCAGGCGTAAATCTTTTGGTAGTTGATAAGGATATTCTCGGTAAAACCAACCGGAAGATACCGTCGATGATGGACTATAGGGTTCATATAGAGAATGGCTCTATGTTAAATACCCCACCGGTTTTTGCTATTTACGTTTGCCTGCTCACCTTAAGATGGTTGAAGAAAATAGGAGGTATAGCAGCAGCAGAAAAGGTAAACAATGAAAAAGCCGCCCTATTGTACGATACATTGGACAGTTTACCCGTGTTTAGGCCTACTGTGGCAAAGGAAGACCGCAGTAAGATGAATGTGGTATTTATAATAGAAGATCCTGCACTCGAAAAGGATTTTCTGGCTCGTTGTAAACAGGAACAGATGGTGGGCATAAAAGGACACAGGAGTGTAGGCGGATTCAGGGCGAGCCTTTACAATGCATTGCCGTTGAAAAGTGTACAAGTACTCACCGATATCATGAAAGATTTCGCATTCAAGAACGGTTAACAATATCATATCATCTCATGGCTTCAATAACTCCATTTAAAGCATTACGTCCGCAAGCTGACAAGGCCGCATTTGTAGCATCAAGACCTTACGATGTTCTGAACAGCGCGGAGGCACGATATGAAGTACAAGGCAATCCCTATTCGTTCCTTCACATCACCAAAGCTGAAATAGACCTGCCGGAAACAATCGATATTCATTCTGTGAAAGTATATGAGAAGGCCAAGGAAAACCTGCAGCGATTCATTAGTGAGAAAGTACTCTTCAGGGAGGATCAGCCTTGCTATTATATCTACAGGCTTATCATGAATGGAAGGAGCCAGACCGGGCTCGTGTGCGGATCTTCAGTGGACGACTATGAGAATGATACTATCAAAAAGCATGAATTCACCAGGCCGGAGAAGGAACAAGACAGGATTCAGCATATATCCATATCGGGTGCACAAACCGGCAATGTGTTTCTGGCCTATCGTACAAATACTGGTATCGACAACCTGATAGAGAGCTGGAAATCCAATAACACGCCGCTTTATGATTTCACTGCTGAAGACGGAATACAACATACCGTGTGGGTGGTGAACGATGATAACGTTATTGAGGCGATCACTCAAATATTTCTGGAAGAAGTAGCGGAAACCTATATCGCCGACGGTCACCATCGCGCGGCGAGCGCTGCAAAGGTAAGACTGGCGCTTGGTGATAAAGCCACGACCAATGCCAGCTATTTTCTTACGACTTTATTTCCAGCAAATCAGCTACATATCATGGATTATAACAGGTTGGTGAAAGACCTTAATAATCTTAATAAGGAAAGCTTTCTGAACAGTATCCGCGAGAACTTTATTGTAACAGAAGAAGGAGCGGCTTATGCACCTGCAGAACTTCATGCTATCGGAATGTATCTTGATGGCCAGTGGTACAAACTGAGGGCAAAAGACGGTACTTACACCAGCGATCCCATCGGAGTACTGGATGTGACCATTCTCCAGGAACTGATTCTGTCACCCATACTAGGTATCAAGGATCAGCGTACCGATAAAAGGATCGATTTCGTGGGAGGAATCCGGGGGCTCGGCGAGCTTGAAAAACGGGTAGATATTGGCGAGATGAAGGTAGCTTTCAGCCTTTACCCTGTAAGTATCGACCAGTTATTTTCAATTGCCGATAGCGGAAATGTGATGCCACCTAAAAGCACCTGGTTCGAGCCGAAGTTGAGAGATGGGCTTTTAACTCATCTTATAGATTAGAAACGCTTTTCGAACATCATAACGGGCCAGAATCAGTTTCAGAAAATAGATTACTAACCTCTCTTTGAGGGTCTTTTATCTTTATAGGATCCGGATTAGATGCTACACGCGTTTTTGGAAGACTTGCAGGATAATTCTCACTAATGAAAGTTATCAGATTTTCACGTATGTAGCAACGCAGATCGAAAGACTTTCCGGAATCGCTAGCACTGATCAGCGCCCGGATCTGTATAGTGTTTTCAAGTGCTTCTGTCACTTGCAATGCACTTACCTTTTTATCCCAAATGGGACTTAATTCCATTAGGCGGTTGAACTCCTTCCGGATTTCTTCAATCGGTGCATTATAGTCAAGATAAATAAATACGGTACCCAGAATTTCAGCGGTAGTTCTAGTGAGGTTTTGAAAAGGCTTTTCAATAAAATAATTGATCGGAAGTATTAGTCTTCGTTTATCCCAGATATTGAGCACAACATAGGTGAGCGTAATTTCCTCTACCTTGCCAAATTCGTTTTCTACGATAAGAATATCATCGATGCGCAAGGGTTGAGTAAATGCTATCTGTAGCCCTGCCAGCAAGTTGCCGAGAGAACGTTGGGCAGCAAAGCCTATTATTATACCCCCTACCCCAA
>JACMJX010000198.1 GCA_014380425.1 Chitinophagaceae bacterium
CTTCTAAAAGCTTAAGTAAGCCCTGCTGAACACCTTCGCCACTAACATCTCTTGTAATGCTAGGGTTATCGCTCTTGCGTGCTATCTTATCTATCTCATCTATGTAAACAATTCCTTTTTCAGCAGCTGCAACATCATAATTGCAAACCTGCAACAATCGGCTAAGAATACTTTCAACATCTTCTCCTACATAACCGGCTTCCGTGAATACCGTGGCATCTACTATGGCAAATGGCACGTTCAGCAGTTTAGCGATCGTTTTTGCCAGAAGGGTTTTGCCTGTTCCGGTTTCGCCCACCATGATGATATTGCTTTTCTCGATTTCTACATCATCATCTCCGGGTTTCTGCTGTAGGCGTTTATAGTGATTGTACACTGCCACCGCCAGTATCTTTTTAGCGTCGTCCTGACCAATAACATATTCATCCAAAAAGCGCTTCAGCTCGATAGGCTTTTTAACAGAAAGCTTAAAAGCAGATGCATGAGCGGGGTTATCGTTGCTGACCATCAGCTCCTGGTCGATTATTTCACGTGCATGTTCCACACAATTTTCACATATATGCCCTTCCTGACCCGCTATGAGTATCTTAACCTCGTCCCGGCTGCGTCCACAGAAAGAACAGTGCAATGAATTTTTTGCCATCTCAGATTGCTTTAGGTGCAAATTTAAGTAAAAAAATCAAGGGCAGGGAATAGTTCACCCTTTACTGGACAATAGTCACAGCCAGGGAAGAGCTATTCACCGCTCTATTTATTCGTTAATCTGCTACATTTTCGAAATTACTTCATCTACGATGCCGTATTCGACTGATTTTTTGGCATTCATCCAGTAGTCACGATCAAAATCCTTCATAATCTGGTCTACTTTTCTTCCACAATTGTCTGCCAGTATCTTTGCACCTATTTCTTTGGCACGCTGTGTTTGTTCGGCTTGTATTTCAAGGTCGGCGCTCACGGCCTGATAATAGCCGCCAAGGCTGGGCTGGTGGATCATCACTTCTCCGTGCGGGAAAATAAAGCGTCGGCCCTTTTTTCCACCACTTAGCAGAATAGAGCCCATAGATGCTGCCAAACCCATACAGATAGTGCTGATCGGGCTGGAGATCATCTGCATGGTGTCGTAAATCACCATGCCACTAGTAACTACACCACCCGGGCTGTTGATGTAAAATTTAATCTCTTCGCCTGGTTTGTCGGCTTCAAGAAGCAATAGTTTACTTACCACATCCTTGGCAGATTTATCATCTACCTGACCCCAGAGATACACACTTCGCGTTTCCAGGAAGTACTTTTCCATTTTGCGCATTACTATGCCCATCTCTGCTGGTTTGTCGGGATTAGCCTCACGTGGTTCCAATTCGGGATCTTCTTCGTTTCTGATTGAATTGATCAAATATTTCGGGTACATATTCTTGCTGTTAAATTTGTTAAACGATTCCATAACACCTGTAGGATAGAAGTGTAATGGATCTTATAAATGAATTATATCAGGTCCTGACTCTTTTTATCTTTCCTGGGGTTGGTTAGCAGCACTTCATCTACCAGGCCATAAGCTTTTGCTTCTTCGGCGGTGAGCCAGTAATCCCGGGAGCTGTCTTTTTCAATCTGCTTGATGGTTTGCCCGGTATGGAAGGCGGTGATCTCGTATAATTCTCTTTTCAGCTTCCTGATCTCGTTAACGGAGATTTCTATATCACTTGCCTGCCCACCGATAGCGCCTGAGGGCTGGTGCATCATGATGCGGCTATGTTTCAGAGCGGTACGTTTTCCTTTGGTGCCGGCGCACATCAGCAATTGACCCATAGAAGCGGCCATACCGATGCAGATGGTAGAAACATCGGGGGTTACATACTGCATGGTATCGTACACCCCAAGGCCGGAATATACACTGCCTCCGGGGCTGTTAATATACATCTGGATATCGCGGTTACGGTCGGTGCTGTCAAGGAACAGTAACTGCGCTGTGATGATGTTTGCCACTTCGTCATTAATAGGATAGCCAAGGAAGATGATACGGTCCATCATCAGGCGACTGTAAACATCCATAACCGCTATATTCATGGGCCGTTCTTCAATGATGTTCGGGGTAAGATTGGTCACCTGGTATTTGTGATATGCGTCTAGCGTATTGCTGGAAATTCCCCTGTGTTTAACAGCGTACTTTTCAAATTCTTTCTGATGATTCATGAGCTTATTTTTTCAAATTTATAGAAATCTGTCTTCAGTAAACGGTGCCAACATCTGAATATCAACACAGAGCGAAGAATGACAAATCTCCGTCCAAAGTTTTAAAGCGCCAAAAAACTGACAGAGTGGCTTTGTATCGCCGAGATGCACGGGCAAAAAGCGCAAAACATACCAGTAAGCACAAAAAAAGGCCGCTCCAGGGAGGCGGCCTTTTTTATATTACGAGGATAGCTTAGTGCTGGTGCTGATGTTCTTCTTGCATTTTGGTAAACTCCTCCGAGGTAATCTCTTTTTCAACGGGTTTAATCTGCGTCTCTGCCCATTCAAATACTTTGTCCGTCTGTATTCTATGGTAGCTGTCTTCTACAAATTTCCTGTCTTTCATCATTTTATCAACGTATTCCTTCACCCAGGGTTGCTGCAGCATATCTTCCATGTTTCCGCCCATGCCGCCCATATAGCCAAACAATTGCTGCTTCGCAAAATTGCTGATGTCCTCGGGTTTCACCTCAATATTATTGGCTCTTACCAGTTTGTCAGTTATCAGCGTCCATTTCAGCTGATTTACAAACGTGGGAAATTCTTTTTCGACCTCTTCCTGTGTTTTAGGTTGCTCCCCGCCATTCTGCATCCAGCGTTTCAGGAAGTCCTGTGGAAAATCTATCCGGGTGTTTTCAAGCAATGAGTGATAGATCTGGTCAAAGATCTGGTTATGCGCCTGACTATCCCATTGCGTTTGTATCTGCGCTTTTACTTCCTTTCTAAAATCTTCTTCGTTCGTTATCTCCTTGCCTGGAAATACCTGCTGGAAGAACGCTTCGTTCAATGCTGCCTTTTCTGCAGGTTTTTCTTCGGCGCCTTCTTCATCTTCCGTTGTCTCCGCCTTTTTGTTGCCGCCGCGGATGTTCTCGATCGCCTCGTCAACCATACTATCGGTAACGGTTACTTTATACCTGGAAATAGCTGCTGTGCCGAGGTCCGCAAGGTCAAATTCAGGCTTCAACCCCACTTCAAATGCAAATGAGTACTCGGAAGGATTGTTCATATCCAGTTTACCATTGTCATTTTCCGGAAGCGGAAGGGGTTGAGCGAAAATATCTAGTTTTTCGCTGGTCATATAATCAGTCAAGCCCTTTTCTACGCTTTTGATCACTTCATCTGCGAAAACAGAAGTTCCATACATCTTCTTCACCATACCTGCCGGTACCATTCCTTTACGAAATCCCGGAATATTTGCTTGTTTGCTGTAACTTTTGATAGCTTTTTCAAACGAGGGCAGATAATCGTCTTTCGCCACTTTTACTACGATCTTATCGTTCAGTAACCCTATGTTTTCCCTTGTAATAGTAGCCATAATGCTTTTTTTGAATTGGGCAGCAAAGGTAATAAAAAGCAATAAGTTTTGAACATAGGAGCTGAAAATTATACCACCCGCCTCATTTAGTGCGGTTTGGGTTGGTCGTGCAGCACCAGCAGGGGGATATCGATCTGGTACAACATTGATTTAGTATGGCGCTTACCGAATAGTCGCTCCAGGAAACTGTGTTTATGGGCCGTCATCGCCAGTATCGTAGTGGGATTATCGGCCAGAAATCGTTGCAATCCATCTTCAATATGCTCGTCGCTGATGGTGAAATATTCATAGTGTAGTCCTTCCGTTGCAATGGACAGTTTTACCTTACCGGCAATATCTTCCTGGCTCATAATATCACCCGGCTTTTTCACATGTACGATCTTTACAGCCGATCCAAAAGAATCCGCCAACGTTTTCACCGGTCGAAAAGTGTTTGCATGGATATTATAATTCAGATCGGTAGCATAGGCTATGGAGCTGATACCGGAGAAAGAAATATGTTCAGGAATAACCAATACGGGCACAGTCGCTTTACGAATTACGGTATCGGCCGTGCTTCCGAATATCCTATCCATACTTTCAGGAACTTTTTTGCCCATTACTATCAGTGCGGCATTTAGTTCCCTCGCCGTTTCGGCGATCTCTACGTCGAGGATGCCCATTACTACTCGCGGCTGCACCTCTATATCGAACATTCCGAATATCCTTGCGGCTTCCTGGCTTAATATTCCCTCGAATTCCGTAATCATTTCCCCTATTCCTACAGGGTTATAAGCAACTTCGGGTAAGGGAGCAGGCAGTACTGCCACATTTAGCAGCAGCATCGAGCAGTTCCAGGCCTTGCATAGCTGCCCTGCATACTCGGTGGCATTTTTGGAGGCGTTGGTCATATCCGTAGCCACGAGGATTGTATTCATAACAGGGTGTTTGTTGATATACGGATACACCTCCAAATTTGGGACCTGACTTAGGCCAGAGTATTGTCTAAACAACAATAATCATAGGCTGGTAGCCTGAAAAAAGGCTTCTGCCTGCAGATAAGAGAAAACTACTCCAAACATTCCGAAAGCCATTCTTCTTCAATTAGATCAGGTTTCTAAAAGCATTATATCGTTAATTCTAGGTAGATTCTAGGTTTATTCTAGGTTCATCCTACGTAGATACTACGTACATGTGCCTAGGATCTACCTAGGATCTACCTAGTATCTACCTAGGATGTACCTAGGATGATGAGTATTTAGATAAATGATACAGCTTAAATACTACATCAATGCCGGTTCACTAA
>JACMJX010000199.1 GCA_014380425.1 Chitinophagaceae bacterium
CGCATCATGCGTGGTGGCAGGTAGGCTGGATAACTGATTATCTTATGGCAGAATCAGAAATACGTTCAAAAAGCGGCATTCTGTTTCCAAGGGGATTCTTCACACCTAAAGTAGGTCCGCATCAGACTTACGGATTTAAAGCGGGTAAAGTTTATAATGACAGTGCTATGCTAACCACTACCGAGAAAATCCTTTCAGTGGATAATCCTCAAGTAAATTATATAGCTGCCAAAGGAGTTAATAAAGACAAATTGTATATTATTTTAATGAATGAACAAGCTCAAAAGACAGAAATGATAATACGGCTGGGGGAAAGAACGTCAGCATATAAAAATATAACGATTAAAGATCAAGCCGGTGTTACCATTGCCTCAAAGGCTATTCAAAGTCAGATACCGCTGGTCTTGGATTCCTACGGCTTAAAAGTTATGATTCTTGATTAAGAAGTTGGAAAGCATACATTATCATTTTTGGTGACCTTTCGCCGGCGGTTCGAATGTTAACCGTTGCTGCTGTTTAATCAGTAGTGCTTTTAGCTTCTGATAAGGTACCTGCTGCACGTTTACCTTTTCATCTATGGCAAGCGAAGCTGCAGCTGCAGCTGACTGTCCGAGGATCATAAATACAGGTTCCATACGGATGGAACCGTAAGTAATGTGAGAGCTTGATACACAAACAGGAACAATCAGGTTGGTACATTCACGCTCTTTCGGAACAATTGCATAGTACGATATTGCATAGGGCTTTGGAGGGTGCACACCTATATCGCCCTCATTCTGCACAAAGCCACGTGAAGTTACAAAGCGTTGTGTATGATGAGAATCCATTGTGTAAGAACCCATGCCAACAGACTCCTCGATCACACTATCACCTATTATATCATGCTCGGTAACCACATGCTCACCTACCATACGCCTCGCCTCGCGAACATAAAGCTGGTGGGGCCAGTTACCATTGTCCTTAAACTCGTCTGCTGAGAGCCCCCATGTATTGAAGGTATCTTGTAATTGCTTTGGGATACGGGCGTCCGTTGCTATGAAATACAACCACCCTTTCTGGTATATTTCGTGTTCTTTAATGATCGCTTTCCTCCTTTCATAAGAAGCATCCGGGTAATCGTAATTCATCCCTATATTATCCGTACTGAAAGGACCTTGATTGTTTACATCCGTTTTTAGATTAGGAATTTTATCGAACTTTTTGAACAGTTCCGACCATCCTGCATTGAATACTCTAACAAGCAGTTCGTACTGTAGCGAGTCATAACCAGCAGGGCGGGAGAAAGGCACCCTATTGGCGGGATTATTCGTAAGGCACATTCTGTAACAGTATGCCTGCAATTTATTATCGCCCTCTCCATTTTTACCGGGAGGGTTTGCTGATATTCTGGGTAACAGGCCACTAGTGGGATTGCCTGGTATTTTATAAGGATCGATATCCGATGTAAAGTGATGGAAATGATGAAATACCCCTTCCTGAACACCGTTCCATTTTTCATTGTACTTGCTGTTAGCTTCCCTGCCAACATGATAACTCACTTTTGCCGCAGCCATCAAATCGCCTTCATAGGTTGCATCGATAAACACCTTGCCTTTAAATACGGAACCATCAAGCGTTTTTATGGATACGATGCGCCCTTTATCCATCTTCACGCCCGAAGCCCGATCCAGCCATTGATCGCGGAATAACTGTATGTTGTTTTCTTTTATAAATGCTTCAAAAATTCCTTCTGCTACATGAGGCTCGAAAATCCACATAGCCCGGGCAGCACTGTCCGTTGCACCAACACCCTGCCCCCTGTTTCCGAAAGCCGCCCGCTTTTGCCAGTTCCAGGATTTTTCGTTCTCATAATGCTTATACACCCGCTGGTAAAATTCCCTTGATAAGCCGCCTATCACTTCCTTGTTACCAAGGTCAGTAAAACCAAGACCACCTGCTGAAAGTCCGCCCAGATGTATATCAGGTGATACTATGATTACTGATTTACCTGATCTGCGTGCCTGCACAGCGGCAGTAACAGCCGCTGAAGTGCCTCCATAAATGATGATATCAGCGCTTCTTTCAATGGCCTGCCGTTTGATTGTTTGATAAGAAGTCATACTGATAATCGTTATTATCAGTGAAAGTGAAAGTATGCATCTTTTCATATGGCATTCAGTTTTTTATATTATCAATCATTATACACTTCTATTTCTCTTACCGATACCCACTTACTATGCCTTCTCCCCGCGTACCCGCAAATCCGGATACCTCTGGCTTCTACTTTATTAAACGAAATAGTATATACCTGCCCGCTACTACGTTCATCGAATGGATAAACTGGCACCCATGCAGCGAGACTTAAACGCTGCCAATTACCACCTTGAAGCACTTCTACCCAGCAGTCCCGCTCAAACCATCCTCCTTCGGAAACAACTGCTCTTCCAGAAAAAAATTTAAGGTTATTGAACGTCTGTACACTGTCCCAAATTATGCCAAAAGCCTGTGTAGAGTTCCTGAGATTTCCGGGAGAATCACTGACTGATACACGCATCACCCCATCGTTTAAAGGTGCAACATAATAAAAAGGCCGCTCATTTGTTTGTATTTTTACATAGCCGCGTGCAGAGGGCAGCCTCGCAAGGTTTATTGATAGACGGTTAAAGGTTTTTGGGACTGTAGTTGCTTCACTTATCTTTATTTCTCCCAGGTAATACCGTAACTGACGATCACCCCCTTCCATCCCCAGCGCTATAGCAGGTTGCCCCATCGGATCAGTAAGGGCTATCTTTAGCTGATAAGTGCCGGATGGAATATTTTTGGTTCCGCTAAACTGGCTATATTCTTCATAAACCGAACCTCGGCTCCAACCGGTAGGATCGAAAGAAGGATCAATCGCAGACCAGGCTTCCTTACCCTTATTGTCTATTAAAAATACACGCAGAGCGTGCTTGACGTAAAGCCTGGAAACGCCTTGGTTCTTCCATAATTGTCGCAGAATGATACTTTCGCCGTTCTTAATTTCCTTTGGAAAAAACGCTTTGGCAAGTACCAGGCGATATCCTGTTTTTTCTGCAAGTAGCTTGAAAGCGGAAGTTTTTAGTACTGCATCGGTCGTATCGAGATCGCGACTCATCTCAGCCATCAGGCCATGCTCATCTAGTGCCTGGTCTACTGCATCGGTGAAGCTCCAGCCGCTCCAATTTTTATTACGGCCAGATGCCGTATCGTTATAATTACCATAGATTCCGTACCATTCGGTGATAATCGGACGGTCCTCCCAATACTTTCTGGCCAGTTCTTTGTGCCCCTGATGGTAAAACGGTGAACCCACTCCATCTCTCCTTAACCATACTCCACGATCTAGTGCATATTGAACGCTGTACCTGTCTTCACCATGAGGGCCGGTAATATGAGTGCTAATTGTTAAAGGTGTTTTTCTGAATGCTTTCAGATATATGTCGATGATCTTACGTGGTATCATGGTTGCGAGCGAGTCATTATCAGCCCAGCCCTCTTGCTCGGAAGCAGGATCGCCCCATTCCCCATATAACCCAAAACCGGAAATATCGACGAAAGCAAGAGAAGGATCGCCATCATACCGGCGCGCCATGTTCTGGATAAATGCATCGAACTTTTGCAGATACAGGCTATCTCCATACTGTGGCTCCCATCCTCCTCCTGCAAGCACCGTTCCTTTTGCTCCTGCTTTTTTAACCCAGTCTGGCGTGGCATGTTTAAATACTGCTCCACCCAAGGCAGTAACAACGCGAAAACACCATTGCCTGGCTCCACCTCTGAGATGCCGGTCTCTGATATCCTCAAAAAGACGCAGATCAAGCTTTCCTTCCTCTGGCTCCAAATCGCCCCAAACAGGCCTTAAGTACACAATGCTTTCTGGATAAATATAATCAGGTATTTTCCTCAGGTAATCGCCATAGCAGGATTCCAGACCATAATTTACTAAACCCCCAAAAGGATTTATCAACGGCTGGCTCATCTCAAGTGCATTGAATTCTGTAATGGCTCCGCTTTGGGAAAACAACTCTCTGCTTGTAATTAAAAATGCAAAAACGAACAGATAGGCAAATTTATTCGGCAATATCTTTTTCATTAGTCTGAATTTGGATGGATGAAAATGGGCATGGAGCCTATTTCTATGCTCTCCAGATAATCCGCATCTTTATTTATTCTTGTTACTTTACCCTGGTAATTTGTTATTTCGGTTCGCTTTGATTTTATTGGAAGATTTAAATGCAAAGACCGATTGAAGCGATCCCAGGCTACGAATTTCTCTTTATCACCCTTTATAAACTTTAGCAGAACGATGCCTTCATCATGGAATGATATTCGCGCCTCTAGATGAAAATCGCCTACATTATCCAACATCAGTTTAATGGCCTCACCAGCGGGGTTATAAAGGATATCCTTGCCTGAATTATAAATATCTGTAGTTACATAATTAATGACAAATCCATGGGGCTCCTTATACATTCCCCACAAACACTGCCGCAGGTAATAACTGATACGAAGATACTCATTGCCAGAGAACGCATAAGCCTGGCTTTCCTTGGGGTTGGCGGTAAATCCGCGTTCTCCTGTCGCATACGGTATGTGGTGCGCATTAAAATGATTCAGCAGCATACGCTGAAGATCATATGACTCTACGCCCTCTGTGTACACATTATCGGGCGCTTTATTTATATAAAAATGTCCCGTCCATACATTCAGATTTTTGATAAACAGATTCGTTTTATTTTGTCGCAGCAAATTCTCCCATACTTTCCGGTTCCAGCTTTCATTTTCCCATGTAAGCGGAAAACCGCTTCCCGGCCCCGCAATGGTAGCTTCAGGATCGATGGATCTTATCAATTCCATAACCCCTAGCGCATTTCTGATAAACTGTACAGGCGTCATATCGGCATACATGTGAGGTATATCAGGCTCAGTACAGAGCTCCCACATAACATCTGATTTTTTATAGCGCCGCAAGGAAGCCTTCACATAATTAGAATAGGCTTCCCATAAAAAATTACCTGGTATTGGTATCGTCGCAGTAGAATCGTACAGCTTATTTACTTTACCCAGAATAAGAATCACCTTTATTCCGGCAAGTTTGCATTCGCTTAAGTATTCATCGATCTCTGCCCAATCATAAACTGCTTTTTGCCGCTCTACCTGATCCCATTCAAGATCTTTTCGAAGTATTTTTATTCCAATTCTCGCACATTCACTTATGGTTGCTTTCGACCATTTCTTTCCCTCATTTAATCCAATATGATTTCTGAATACGCCCGAAGGCATTCCTTTACCGCCTGGTTTTAAACGAACACTATCCGGCATTGGACGTAGATATTCAGCTTTTTTGAAGATCTGGAAGGCCGTTGCTTGCCGGCAATTCAGAGCGCCCGCCAAAAGCATCAATAGTATCCATAAATAGCTTGCTTTCATACTCCATAAAAATTTAAATCCGTCTTCATAAGGCCTTTACTACTCGCGGATTATTCTTTGCATCATGTTAAATACTATTTGAACGGCGGCCGGATCAAATCTGATATCGTAAAGTCCATTCTTGTTACCTTCCCTGTTGAGGCGACCCTTTGTCAATAGCTGGCTGATAATAATGGAACCTTTTCCTTTACCATAATCTACAAGATAAACAGGCGTTCGCTTTAACCCATTACCTGCCAGTACCAATGGGATAATTCTCTCCGCCTTACTAGTGAGAGCATTCTTATAACCGGCCTCAAGATCATGGATTATCACTGGCGCATCAGGGTTTATCCTGAATTTAAGCGAAGGGGCATCGTCTACAAGAAACCTTACTTTTTCTTTCAGGCCTTTTAACACGGAAGAATCGGAGCGGTCAGCAGCGTAAGCGTAGTATCCTTCCAGCTCGTAAGCGAAACGATTACCGCTCCTGATCAGTGCAGTATCGGCTCCCCTTATTTGCCAATCCCTTAGATAGGAAAGCCCGCCAAGCCCGCTCATTTTTAGTTCAGCTGCGGGCACTATAAGCCCGCCACGTAAGCCGTTCCATAAGCGGGTGGCATCAGCAGGTATATTTTGCCACAAGGAAGAATCGCCTGTCGCAGGGTGAATATGGCTCTCCGGTTCTGCCGCCTCCTCAAACAAAGCTGTAACACCGTAGGGTAGCAAAAGGCTATCTTTCTTTGGCGCTTTAACAACCTCAACGCCTTGTAGCGGACCCAGGCTGCCATCGGCTCTATAACCCTGACCGAGATTAGAAGGACCTGCATCGAGTACAATAACATGGCAACCTCTGTCTATTCGTTCACGTATCCAATTGATGGATACCGTATCTCTCTGCATCCTCAATAAGGATGACGCGGCTGTCAAAAAGATGGAAGCTGTAGTATCGCCTGCCTTAACTGGGTTAAATCCATGTTGTTTTAATAATTGCACCAGCGATGTATCGGTGTCGGATACTGCAATGATCTTTCTTCTAAGGGAGGTATCAACAACGGGAAAACGGGTACGAACCTTCCATTCGGAGATCACTGGCAAACGTTGCTTTCCCTTATCCAGGATGGCGCGCACTTGCCAGCTACCTTCGGCCAGTGGAAGAATAATTTTTGGATGTACCAGCTCTTGAGAATTCGCTTTTACTTGCCGCCTGAGTGTCTGCAGCACCATAAGTTTGTTATTGGAATCCCGCACTTCGATCTTTACTTCAAACGGGTGGGAGGCACTGGAGTCGTTAAACAAATAAATGCCGGCCCGTACGGTATCGCCAGGAAGAAAATTTTTGTCCCATAGTTCCAGACTTATACTTCGTCGAGCATATGCTGGTTGTAGTGCGTTCCACACAGGCTTGGGCTGGCCGCTGCTAAGCGGTCCTAAAAACCAGTGGTTACCGTCTTCGGGTGAGCTCAATGCGACGAACGGTGAAAATCCTGCTACATCCAGGCGACGCCAGTACTCGGCTACCTTGCCATTCGCAAGGGCCTGGAACTGAAGCCTTTCCTCTTTATTGGATGATTTTCCGAGAAAGCGCTCGAATGCTGGTTGAACCATCGGGTAAGCTCCCATATCCCCGGTTCCATCCAGATAATTACCGCCAAATTCATCTGCCATTACAGGTTGAGGAAACTGTTTATAAGAATCATAATACAATCCAAGGTTCTCAAAAAGACTCCACCAGTATTTGTGAATATGTAATACATCGCGGTGGCTTATCACAAGAGGCGGGTACTGACGGGAGACGTTCCTGATGGCCTCAAAAGCGGTTTTAAGTTCGTCTTCAGTATCTGTCTCGTTCCAGGGATGAATCAGTACTACAGACGGATGACGCATACACCAGTCGAACCATGCTGGCCACTGCTCTTCCAGGCTGGATAAAGAGGACTTCATTCCATGAAAAAAAGGCCATTCCGCCTGCACCATTACGCCGTACCTGTCGCACAGATCTATGAAGCGCTCGGGAGGAGAACCAAGATGGAACCGAAGGGTATTGGCACCCATCCTCTTCAATCGTTTCACGATGTTTTCCCTGAACCAAACCGTATCCCAGGCAAGCGCTTTAGCCTCCGGATCTCTTAGCCATCGGTGCCACACAACTGATACAGCTCGCAGCTTCACAGGTCGATCGTTTAGCTGGAACTGCAGATCGCTTACTTTGAAGATTCTATTGCCAAAGGCAAGATCCTGTCTATCGCCTAGCCGCCCGTTGGCATACAAACTTACCTGCACCCTGTAGAGCAGGGGATCGTCTGGTGTCCATCTGCCACAGGCTCCCATTAAGGGTATACTGATAGAACCGCTGTCTCCAAAATCCTTTCTCACGAAGTGCAGTATTTTTTTACCTCGAGGATCGATAATATCAATGACCATCCTGCCACCCGGATGCCCGGATGGAGTTAACTGGTAAGTGATAACGGCCTTATCAGCGGTGTCCGCATATACAAAAAGCCGCTTAAACGCAACATCTTTGTAGCAACGAATGAATACATCGTCCCAGAGGCAAGATGCTACATTGGATCTCCAGAGATCCGCTTCTGGTATCTTCGAGGCGTTGTCTGCTTCCATTTTGTCAAGAGGCGCAAGTCCGATTTCCAGCAGGAAAGACCGGCGAAGCAAACAAAGGCTGTCAAGCAGAATACTCAATGGGGCCATACCGCCCTTAGCTGCAGCCACTCTAACCCTATCTATCAATACTACAGGATTAAAGCGGGCTCCTTTAAGCGTTAAAATAGCCCCTGACCATTCTCCTGTAGGTAAACTCACTTCTTTTCGATACCATAGTGTATCGCTGTTAATCACTTTAGGTGATACTACCAGCCCCGGAACAAAACCTGTACTATCATAAATTCTGTTAAAACCATAAGACCATTTCCCATTCAGGGAAATAGTCCGGTCTGCCTGAGAATAAGCTATTGCCCAACACATGGAAGATAGAATTACCAGTAACAGTTTCAATTGAATGTTCCGGCTTTCACCTCCAGTTTTTATACATCGCATAGAAATATTCTTTAGGCTCATAGCTGCCGGCTTTTATAAGACCTGGCCAACCTCGTTCGTTTTCTGTTTCGAGCAATCGATACAGGCAGGCTGCTTTGATTGTAGGCTTTGTTTGGAATAAACCAAAAACATCTGAAAGGTCACTGGCCCAAAGGGAGGTGTTCTCACTGTTCTTGTACCCATGCTTCATATTCCATTCCGTTATGAGTACTGGTTTATCTCCATATAGTTTTAGCATTCGATCAACAAAGGA
>JACMJX010000200.1 GCA_014380425.1 Chitinophagaceae bacterium
CCGCCCTCGCACCCCAGATCGAAGTTGCCGAAGCGTCCTTCAAAATGGTTACAGACTCCACATCATTAGGGTTTAGATTATTTATACTGCCCTCAAACGGAAAATTGTCCACTATTATCAGCGGCTGAGAGATACTTTCCGTTAATGTAAACAAGCCCCTGATCTGAATGCTCGGCGTTGCCTTTCGCTTATCGAACAAAAGCCCGTTGCTGATACCATCTAACCGGTCCAGTATCTTCGGGCTGGTATTCCTGTTGTATAACTGATTATTGATCTTGACAAAAGAGCCCGTAGCACGCTCCTTCGGAATATCCTGGTAACCGGTAGAAACAATTACTTCTTCTATAATATTTACTTTAGTAATTACGGTAATGGCAAGTGTTTTATTTCCCTGAAGCCTTGCAATATAAGGTTCGATAGCAGCTCCGGTTATTTTCAAAGTAATATTAGCTGGTACACTTTTCAAACTGAACCTACCGGCACTATCTGTAGAAGTGGCATCGCTGCCATCGGAAGCTGCTATAGTAATGCCTTCGAGCAATTCTCCTTTTTCGTTGCGAACCTCTCCGGTAACATCTATAGGCAGTGTTCCTTTAGGTTGCGATCCAGTATTATCTACGCGAAGTTTTAATGAGATCGTCTTACCTGTGATGGTGTAGGTGAATGGCTGGTTTTTGAAGCAGATCTCCAGTACCCTATCAACAGTTTCGTTCTCTACATCGATAGATACCTCACGGGCATTCTCCGTCCATGCGTCGTTGTAGATGAAATTATAACCAGACTGTTTTTGTATTTCGTTGAAGATGGTTTCAATAGTTGCCTTCTTTCGTGATAATGTGATGCCCTGACCGTACGTACGGCCACCTATACTCATAATAACCACCACAAAGAATGAAAGGGCAAGTTTCAATATAGGAGTTTTGGTTAGACTCGGAATTAAAACTATGAAGTTAACTGAAATATTACAATAGGAACATTATAATAAATGTTTATGTAATAATGCTATAAGCAGTAAGTAGTGACTATTAGTAGAATTACGAGCCATTGCCGTGCTTCATGTTGAAACTGTTCTCATAACTATTTTGCCGGGAGCACAATAATCTTATTATTTTCAAACTTAACGGCAACCCCGCTGGAAGCTAATGCGCTAACCACCTCCGATATGTTCGTTTTACGACTTAATACTGCAGTGAAGGTACCAGACGGACTGCCCTTATAAACAACATCTACCCTATAAGAACGGCTCAGCTGCCTCAAAACAGAACTCACGTCTGTCCGTTTGAAGTTGAGATAACCATCCTTCCAGGCAGTAGCTTCCTCAGTTCCCTCATTTTCAACACGGATTCCTTCATAGGCATTTATTGAAGGCAAATAGGTGTTAGACACTTTGGCTTGTTGTCCCGGCTTTAGCAAGCGTGCGTTAGCGCCATTTATTACTTTTACAGAACCTTCGATAAGACTTGTTTTTATCTCTTCCTCATCCTGATAAGCCATAACATTGAAGTGAGTTCCCAGAACTTCAACTGTAACACCCTTAGCTTTTACGAAAAACGGAACGGTGTTGCGGGCAGTCTGACCGGCAGAGACCTTAGACTTTAAAGAAGAAATCTCGAAATAAGCTTCGCCGTCTAATTCTACAACCCTCTCTTTACCGGCGAAGGAAGAGGGAAAGCGAAGTGTTGATGCAGCATTTAACCAGACTTTGCTCCCATCGGAAAGAATAAGCTTTTGCTGGGCCCCTCTAGGGGTGGATAAGATGTTAACGGTTAATGGCAGCTGATTAAAAGTTGTTAAGCTAGCCGCATCATACACTATTTCGCCATCCTTCGACTTGTAGATTTTACTATTGCCTTCCTGGGCCAATTTCCCATTTGCAGCCTGATCTACATAGATAGTTGAACCATCGGATAATTTAAGAGATGCTCTGTCATCTTCACGTACCTCGCTTTTTTCCTGAGCAACCTTTACAGTGGATGGTATGTTTTTATCTAAGCCAGAGTTTAGAAAGTAAGTTCCGGCCAATAATAGAACACCAATAACCGCGGCAGCTGCTGCATACTTGTACCATGGTTTGCGAATCTTAACCACCTTTGCAACATCCTCTCCTTCCTCAATCTTTGAAAGGATCGTGTTCCAGGTGGCTTTCTCATTCCTGGATAATAAAAGCTTTAAGTCATGATTCCAACGTTCTTTATCCATCACTTCATCAAAAATATCCTGATTCATTGTGGAAGAAGAACGCCATTCATCTAAGATTTTCTGTTCATCCGTAGTGATGAATTCTTCCTGAGATTTCTTGGAAAGAATGTCGACTATGGTATCGTTTTGAATCTTGAGCATTGAAGTAAGGTTTAATGATTGCTATCTGTAATATAGAGACCCCAAAAGGGTTTTTTCCATTTACAACATTCTGTCAAAACCATATAGATATATTTTATTAATACTTTATAATATGATAATCAGGACGTTAAGCTGAATTTAATCCGGCGGGTCCTCCAGTCGAAATGTTTTCTTAAGTATTAGGATTGCTCGGTGCTTTTGAACACGTACCGTATCCATGGAGATGCCCAGTTTTTCCGCAATCTGTGCGCTGCTCCATCCTTCCACAAAAAACATTCTGAAAATCTCCTTCATTGCGGCTGGCATTTCGTTCATAGTAGCAAGGGCGCGATCGAGTAATTCCGACTTAATAAGCAGATTTTGGTAGTGATTGTCTTGTTCCAGTTTATCGGTGTGGTATTCGGCCTCCTGCTCAGATATCTCTTGTCGATGTTGCTTCCTAAAGCGGTCTTTTGCCTTGTTCATCGCAACAATCACCAGCCAGCCTTTTAAATTGGAGTCGACATGAAAGATGGCCCTTTTTTCCCAGAACTTAAAGAAGGTTTCCATCACAATATCTTCCGCTTCGGCAGTGTTTCCTGTGATTTTGTAAGCCGCCCACCAAACGATGCGTTGATAAGTATTATAGACATGCTCTAAAGCACGCTTGTCTCCCGCATTCAGAGCTGCTATTAATTCGGTCGGATCACTCCATTCCCTATGCATATATGGTAAATAAGGTTATTCCCTGTACAAATACCGCTTTATCCCGTCTGCTATCTTTCTATCGTTGCTAAGCCGTGGAACCTTATTCTGCCCACCGAGCTTGCCGATACTTTTCATGTAGTCAATGAAGCCATTCTTTTGTACAGGCAATATATGTAAAGGTTGGAGAATATTGCCACTTATAAGGTCATCGTAGTAAATATTTTTTTGCCGCAGTAGTTGATCTACCTTCAAAGCGAAACCATTAAGATCTTTCGGTGGTTAGTTAAACTCCACGAACCATTCATGATAACTCTTGCCTTTGCCTTGCTCAATCATTGGAGCAACTGTAAATTCAGTAACATGCACCCCTTCTTGTTCAGAAGCTTTCATAAGACTGTATTCCACCTCCTCGCCTATTACGTGTTCGCCAAAGGCAGAAATAAAATGTTTTATCCTTCCTGTTACAACGATGCGGTACGGATCTTTTGAAACGAACTTGACGGTGTCTCCAATATTATATCCCCATAAACCTGCATTGTTATTAACGATAAGTGCGTAATTCTCCCCTACTTGCACATCATGCAATCGTAAACGTGGTGGGTTGGTTTCAAATATACTTGCAGCCGGAACGAACTCGTAGAATATTCCACTATCGGTATTAAGCAGAAGCCCCTCGCTATTTTGCGAGTCCTGAAAAGCAAAAAATCCTTCGGAAGCCGGAAAGGTTTCAACGGTATCGATCTTTCTGCCGATGCTTTCAAAAAGCCTTGCCTTATAAGGTTCGAAGTTTACACCGCCATGTACCATCACAGAGAACGACGGGAAAAGATCCTTGATCTTTTTGTTGCTTACTTGCTGCAACCTGTCGAAATACATTTGTACCCAGGGAGGTATTCCGCTAATGAGCGACATGTCTTTATTCAACGTTTCCTGTACAATTTTATCCAATTTCGTTTCCCAGTCCTCTATGCAGTTCGTTTCATAAGACGGTAGCTGGTTGCTTCTAAGATAATTGGGGATATGGTGGTTTACTATTCCGCTGAGTCTTCCTGTCGGTATGTCTGAAATTCTATCTAGCTCCGGAGAACCAGAAAGAAAAATCATCTTACCATTTGCGAACTGATTATTGCCACTTTCCGCCATATAGCAAAGAAGGGCATTGCGGGCAGTGTTGATATGATTAGGAATAGAATCCTTCGTAATCGGGATGTATTTCACCCCACTTGTAGTGCCAGATGTTTTTGCCAGGTAAATCGGCCGGCCTTTCCATAGAATATTATGCTTGCCTTCTTTGATCTGCTCAATATACGCCTTATAAAGCTCATAATCCCTTATGGGCACCGCCTGCCGGAAATCCTCATATGTTTTTATCTCGCTAAACTTATGCTCCTTGCCAAATAAGGTTTGCGAACCCTCCTTTACCAGCTCTTTCAGTATGTTGTCCTGATCGTCGAGGGCAGTCTGAGTAGCTTTTTTTACCTTATTGTATATATAGGAAGCAAATGGCTTAGCTAAAAATGATTTGAATTTCATGATCACACAAAATATTAGGCAAACGTACGGGAAAAAGTACGGACTTTCACCACTAGTGGTTGCCCGCCGCTTTCACGTCGTAGTCGATACCCTGAGCCTTTAAAACACTCTTTGCTTTAATTGCATAGTAGGCCAGGTAGGCAAAGCATCCCACCCCAACGATGTAGCTGTGCTGAATGCCGAGCAGTTTCTCATCGGCCACTTCTCCCTGAAGCCAGGCTATAATTCCTCCCCCCATAATCATCATTATCAGCAGACTACTACCCTGATTGGTATGTTTGCCAAGCCCCGCCACTGCCAATGTAAAAATACAAGGCCACAAGGTGCTGCAGAAAAGGCCAACACTTATAAACGCATAAACACTTAACATACCGGTTGTCAACATACCAATTAGCAATGATGTAATACCCATAAGAGAGAAGATCAACAGCATTCTTGCCGGGTTTCCTTTGCTCATAATATCACCTGCGATCATTACCGCTATCACTATAACATATAAGTAGAAAGGAGTGATGTCGTAAGTCGCTATTTTATTCACCACTAGAAAAACGAGAAACGCTAAATAAGGCATCACAAAACGAAGAACTTGCTGTGCACCCTTGCTAACACCGAAAGCACCTACAGAGGAAGTCCATCGCCCCATCATGAGGCTCGCCCAGTATAAGGAAATAAAGGGAGCTACTTTATCGGTGGAGACGTTCATACGGTCACGCAGATATTCAGGAAGGTTGCTGGCAGTAGCCACTTCCACACCCACATAAACAAAAATTCCTATCATTCCCATCCACAATTGCGGATATTTTATAGCAGAGGATTTATGAACAATTTTATTATCGTCAAAGGCAGTCTTTTCTGTTACCGCATCCAGATCAATTCTATCGGGGATGGCAGAAAACTTTAGGAACAATGCCACTATTAGAAATGCAACTCCGAGAATGAGATAGGGAATTTTTACACTTTCTATGTTTGCCACCGAAGGCTCGGCCGTCAGGGTACCAAAAATGGCAAAACTTACCAGTAAGGGCCCTATCGTAGTCCCGAAATTATTCACTCCACCGGCAAGGCTTAATCGCTGCGATCCTGTTTTTGGATCTCCCATAACAACGGCGAGAGGATTGGCAGCTATCTGTTGCAACGAGAAACCTAAAGCAACAATGAAAAGCGCGCTCAGCATCAGTGGGAATGAAGAAGTGTTAGCTGCAGGATAAAACAAAAGAGTACCTAACGCAGAAATGCCCAGGCCGACTGCTATACCGTTTTTATATCCTATTTTATTCAATATATCTCCACCGTTGATGCTGGAAAGAAGCACATAGATGATAGATCCAACCGTATAAGCAATATAAAAAGCCACTGCAACCAACTGGCTTTGCCCCTGGCTGAGGTCAAATGCCTTCCTGAAAACCGGGATAAGAATATCATTACTTGCGGCAACAAATCCCCAGAAGAAAAATACGGTGATCAATGTGCCGAACTGGCCCCAGTTGGTTTTCTTATTCATGCTAATCGTCTAATTTTATTTTATCAGTGAAAATAGCCAATAAATATATCGCACAGCTTTTTTTTGCCGAAATTCGCCGCTTAAACTTAAAATATGCCTATTGTTCTAATAACAGGTGCATCCTCGGGCTTTGGAGCCGCTACTGCGAAGAAGTTTGCCGCTAACGGCTACGATCTGATTCTGACTGCCAGAAGAAAAGAAAGGCTTGACGCACTGGCCGGATCGATTCAGGAAAATACTGGCGTAAAAACACATACGCTTGTTTTCGATGTTAGAGATAAAGAAGCTGTAGACCAGGCAATAGAAATACTTCCCGAACACTGGAAACAGATCGATATCCTGATTAACAATGCTGGCTTGGCTGCCGGCAGGGCTCCTTTCGACCAGTCTGCAATTAATGACTGGGAAACGATGATCGATACCAACGTAAAGGGTCTGATCTATGTAACGAGAGCTGTGCTACCTTTTATGATCGTAAGAAAGAAAGGGCATATTATCAATATCGGATCCACTGCCGGTAACGAAGTATACCAGAACGGAAATGTTTATTGTGCCACGAAGTTTGCTGTAGACGCTTTAAGCCAATCTATGCGGATCGACCTGCTGCCTCATGCCATTAAAGTCACCAACATAAAACCAGGAGCCGCAGAAACGGAGTTCTCCCTGGTACGTTTTAAAGGCGATGCCTCCCAGGCTGCTAAAGTGTACGAAGGGTTCAAGGCCTTGCAGGCGGAAGATGTGGCAGATATAATTTACTATACCACCACCCTGCCCGCTCATGTATGCATCAACGATCTCACCGTCACGCCTCTTGCTCAGGCGACGGTCAACTATATACAACGGGATAAATAACTGCTCCAGAACTATTTACCCTTTAACGGAGTTATTATAAATTATGAACGGAAGCAAAACCGCAGTAGTTTTAGGCGCCACGGGAATGATCGGGCAAGAACTGACCCAACTCCTGCTCAGCGACCCGGAGTATAGTGCAGTAAGAGTGCTTGTGAGAAAACCGGTAGGTATACAGCACCCGAAACTCGAAGTAATGATTACCAACTTTGATGATCTCGATACCGTTGGTAAGAATATGGGTAAGGGAGATATTATTTTCTCATGTGTTGGCACAACCCAGAAAAAGGTAAAAGGCGACAAGGGACTGTACCGTAAAGTAGATCACGATATTCCAGTGAATGCTGCGAGGCTGGCACAAGCTGCGGGCTTCAGTACCTTTCTGCTCGTATCTTCGGTAGGAGCAAATGTAAATTCCAGTAGTTTCTATCTGCGCCTTAAGGGAGAAGTGGAAGAATCACTGAGCAAAATAGGCATTGAAAGCCTGCACATTTTTCAACCCTCTATGCTTTTAGGTAGTAGAAAGGAGCAACGCCCGGCAGAAGTTTTTTTTCAGAAAACTTTTAAGGCAATAGCAGGGCTGCTGGCAGGAAAACTTAGGAAATACAGGCCCATAGAAGGAGCAACCGTTGCCAGGGCAATGGTACAAGCCGCGAAGCATAATAAACCCGGAAAGCATATTTATACGTATGTTGAAATGGCAGCCCTGCAAGCAGGAGCTGCAGGTGGATAAATGCCTTCATTCAAGAGTGCAATCAAGATCTAAATGCCTTATTATCAAGCCCTAATATTATCTCATTAATAAACTTCAAAAATTTGGTTGCTAGTAATTAATCCTTATTTTTGCACTCCGAATTGAAAAAGAGGTGCGCCTAAAGAAGAATTCGTAGCTCAGTTGGTAGAGCAATACACTTTTAATGTATGGGTCCTGGGTTCGAGTCCCAGCGAGTTCACCTGTTCGGACAGGCTTCCACAATCGGAAGCCTGTTTCTTTTTAGATACTTCGTAAGCCGCTCCCAGCGTGCGTATCCGCCCGATCACCTCGTTGTATTCAGGGGTTCGAGATTCGTTTTCGTCTAGAATGAGTTTTTTCGGGTTTTAGGACTGCTTTTCCCAAGAGCTCGCCAGCCCCAAATGAGAATGATGTAATATGGTGGCTAGGCTTGGACAGTCTAACTGTAGTATTAGCATTGATGTACTTTGGTGCAATGACTGGAAAATGTGAAAATTGTTGTTTAAAAACTTTAACCCGTTCAGACTTTTCAAATCTTAAAGACAAAGTAGAAGATGAACATTGGAAGCAATTCTATCTTATATTCCTGATGAGGATGAGGATGAAGAAAACAACTGCTAATATCGGTATCGGTGCAAGTGAGGCTGGACGTTGAAACTTCGGCTGTTTGCATCGCTGTGCTTTAGTTCTGGCAGACGAATATCTATTTGGCCTCTTGTTGTTAACTTCACTTTATATTTTCAATTGGGCAGCAGTTCCGGGCCGGACGTTATAAAATATCCCGC
>JACMJX010000201.1 GCA_014380425.1 Chitinophagaceae bacterium
CAGGAAACGCTCAACCTGGATCCGCTACTCCGGCAAACGGATAAACCAGGAATAGCATTAGCGGAAGCAGAGAAATTGAAACTGCTTGCGTTTCTGCGAACATTGAACGATAAAAAATTTATAACAGACAAAAAACTCTCTGAACAATGAAGACAATACTAATGCGATCTATATTGCTGCTGGCAGTAAGCGGTCTTATTACCAGCGCGGTAGTCGCTTGTGATATTTGCGGCTGTGGTGCTGGCAGTGCCTATATAGGAATACTGCCGGAATTCAGCAGTAAAGTTTTTGGGGTAAGGTACCGGTATAATTCCTTACTCACTCATATAGGCGCAGGCGGCGTACGCACTTATTTAACTACCGATGAAAAATACCGGACTGCCGACATCTGGGGCGGGTGGAACATAGGAAAAAGATTCAGGGTTATAGGCTCGGCGCCGGTTCATTTCAATGAAAAATTAAAAGAGGGCGTCGCTACCCGAAGACAGGGTATGGGCGACATATCCATGCAGGGCTACTACCAGTTGGTAAACAGCAAAAGATCCAAAGACACGCGTTTGTGGGTTCAGTCGTTGTGGATAGGCGGGGGACTTAAACTACCTTCGGGAAAATACGAGCAGCCGGACAAAAGCCGCCAGTTACCAACAACGAACATTTTTCAGACAGGAACAGGAAGTATTGATTTTACACTAAATGCCATGTACGATCTTCGCGTGCAGGATGCAGGTATCAATACCACGCTAAGCTATAAGATAAATACGGTGAATGCCAGCGATTACCGTTACGGAAACAAACTTAGCGCGGGGATGCAGGGTTATTACAAATGGAGGATTATAGAAAAGGTGACTATAGCGCCTAATGCCGGCCTTATTTTTGAGAATGCAGCGAAAGATCAGGATGGAAAATACGCCGCTTCTACCTCGGGCGGGTACCTGCTTCTGGCAACAACGGGGCTGGAAACATCTTTCAAACGAATGTCTGCCGGAGCTAATTGGCAACCACCCTTAGCGCAGCATCTGGCGGGAGGTTTTGTAAAAGCGGGCAACCGTGTTATGGTTCATGTTTCTTATACACTTTAATAAAGATATACAATGACTCCTGTTTCAAAGTATATGTCGCTTTTTCTTATAATCATATTCACCATAGGCATGGTTTGGCTGGCCGGCCAATTCTTTTCACCAGGAAGCAAACTTCCTGTGTTAGGGGAACCAGGGCATACTGCCGGCGGCTTTAGTTTCATTAACCAGCAAGGCGAAAGAGTAACAGAAGAAGCAGTAAAAGGAAAGGTTACCGTGGTGGAGTATTTCTTTACGCATTGTACTGGTATCTGCCCGGTAATGACTGGAAACCTCCGGAAGGTATATGATGAATACAAGGGCAAAAAAGATTTCACCATTCTGTCGCACAGTGTTGATCCGGAAAGAGACAGCGTGCCGGTAATGGCTGTTTTTGCTGCAAGAATCGGGGCCCGGCCACCCACATGGCAGTTTCTTACGGGCGATAAGGAAGCGCTGTATAAAGCGGCACGCCAGGATTACCTGCTTGCTGTGGAAGATACGGTGACCGCCAGTCTGGAACAGGATTTTATTCATACAGAATATGTAGCCCTGTTGGACAAGGAACGTAAAATAAGAGGGGTATACAATGCTACGGACAGTACGAGTATAGAAAAGCTAATTGAGGATATCAAGGAGTTATTATGATTTCCGAGTTTCAGTTTTTCTTATAATCCGTAGTATACTCCTATGATCTTATCCAGGTTAAAGCTGGAAGCTCCATTGCGAGCCCGGTGATGACATTACCGGGCTCGTCTTTCTTCTAATCCTTACCTGTTATTGCAGCTGTAGTAGCACCCCCGGATACCACGGCCATAAGAAGTAGAATAACCATTGCAGGAATCCTCCTGTATGCTCATACTGGTATATAAATTGTTTCCATTTATTAAAATTCATTAATATGGGAAAAGATAATAATGGAGCATTCCACCCGGGTAAAGGAAAGCCATCCGGGGCAAATAAAGAAGAGGGACTAGGAGTATCTCAAACACCACCTGAAAAGATGGATCAGTACATTGAAATGACTGAAAAATACACGACAGGCGCGGACGAGCTTGCAGAATTCGTAGTACTACGGCATCCTAATAGAAATACTTCCAAGGGGAACACTTCAAAAGCAAATGGAGCCAAAATAACAGGGGGCGAGGAAAAAAAGGATGATGAAGAAGCTCACAAAGGAAGGAATGAGGCATTTGCAGATGATCGTTCTACCACAGTTCCAGAAGAACTTCCTGGGATTCTCGATAAGGAGATATTTACGGAACTTGCCAATTACAAAGCCAACTGTTGCGTGTCCGTTTATATGCCCACTCATGGTTCCGGTGTAGAGGTAAATGAACAAAATGACGCAATTCTCTTTAAGAACAATTTACAGAAAATAGTTAAAATGCTAAAAGATAAGGGGTTAGAGGAAACCCTTATTGAACGCATGATGGAACCCGGGTATGAATTGCTTAGAAATAAAGCATTCTGGCATAATTTATCATCCGGCCTTGCCCTGTTTATTTCAGAAGGCTATTTCAAGTATATAAAGATGCCGGTAGCCGGCCCTGAGCGGGTATTCGTAAACGCCTCATTCCTGATAACACCTTTACTTCCTTTGATGATAACACCGGAGTATTATTACTTACTGGTCATTAGCAAGCATAAAGCAAAGTTGTTTAAAGCAGATGCTTATGGGATGCAGTTCATCCCGATAGAGGAGCTACCGGAAAGCATTGAAGATGTGAAGCGTATTTCAGAGCTGGATGCTACTACGTGGCGTACCGGTGGTCGCGGAGGTACAGGGGGTGCTAATTTTCATGGTATCGGCGGCGGAACTCCGGACGATAAAACGAATATTGCCGTTTACTTCGAATTCATAGATGACATTTTATACAAAAAGATCTTCAACAAGGAGCATGCTCCGCTGGTGCTTGCTGGCGTTGAATACCTGATTCCTATATACAGATCAGTGTGCGATTATCAAAATGTATGGGCGGATGCGCTTACTGGAAGTCATGAGCATGAGGAAACCCCATCTCTTTATCGTAAATCTCGGGAGTTGATGGAGCCCTATTTTCGCCAGGGCCTTGAAAAAGCACTCACTTTATATGGAAATCAGTCCGCGACAGAGCGTACGGCCTCAATAGTGGCAGATGTAGTACCTGCTGCCCATTATGGCCAGATCTCAACCCTGTTTGTAAGAAGAGACGCAGCAGCGTGGGGAACATTTGACGACATGAATAATCAACTTGTTTTTCATGAGACGGAACAGCCAGACAGTGAAGATCTTATAAACAAAGCGGTCGTTAAAACCATTACCCAGGGAGGAGAGGTATTTATTCTGGATCGGGAACAGATGCCTATAGAATCTGACCTGGCTGCCATTATGCGCTATTAATCTTAACAGAACATTGGTACGGTTTTTATAAATAGTATAGTATAATTAAAAACAACAAATTATGTTACTTTCAAAAACAACAGGCTTTCTAGCAGTAGCAGGGCTAGCAGCCTGGGCTTATTATAAGTATAACAAAATGAGCGCAGACGAAAAGGAAAGAATGTTTGCCGACCTTAAGGAAAAAGGGACTAAGTGGATGGATGAAATATCGCCAGCACTGAAAAGTAAATTTGGCCAAGGTACTATGTAGTCTACAAAGCAGGTGAAGTGCAAAATCATCTATACCGGATCTATCACGATAGATCCGGTATATTCGTTTAAAGCCTTATTGTATTAAGAAAGTTGGGAAACCGTACTGTATGACTGCTAACAACAATAGAGCTGAAGTTAGTTTGTGATTGGGGGAACGTTAGGGAATACCTGCTTTCTTACTGCATTTACAAAAGTGAGAGAGACTTCTGCTATTTCAGCAATTTCATATTCAGAGTACTTTTCCTTCAGCAACATATTCTTTACTAAAACCGTATCTCTTTCCAAGCGGCCTAATTCTATGCCTTCATTTTTACCTTGGGCCAGGCCCTCTTCCTTTCCCTCTCTTTTACCTTCGAGACGGCCATAGTAGAACATATCGTCTTTGTAAGACTTCAATAGTGACATAGGTTATGTTTTAGTGTTAATCAAATATAGATTTCGAGTGATTCAGGAAGAATGAGGTTTTCACTGTTTTAAAGCTCTTAAATAACCCTGGTAGGCTATAACAGGCATATTTTGGTTAGAAACCCTGTCTTGCCAAAGTTTAATGATTTGTTAATTCACTCCGTTCCGCCCAAATGATAAATTACCTTGTTATAACCAGTAGAACCCTTTCTATTTCACCCATGCTAGATTGATAGCCTGGATTTGCAAGAGATATATTGTTATTTCCAAAACCAACAAGTAGTGTTGGTGCAGTAAGTTGTTGTATATTGACGTTAGATAATCATATTTGTATAGCTAAAAGAAACCAGCAGGCGGAATACTATGAAAACAATTCCAACTTTATATGAATGGGCAGGAGGCATGCCCGTTTTTGAGCAATTAATGACGCAATTCTATAAGAAAGTACTACAAGATCCTTTGTTGGAGCCTGTATTTAAGCATATGTCTAAAGAACACCAGCTGCATGTAGCACATTTTCTTGCAGAAGTATTTGGAGGGCCGGAGTTTTACAGCACGAGCGATGGCAGCCATTACAAGATGATCCAAAAGCATATTGGAAAGCACTTGACGGAGCA
>JACMJX010000202.1 GCA_014380425.1 Chitinophagaceae bacterium
CCATCAATAAAATTGTTCTGGGTCTTTTTACCGGTGCAGTCTTTTATCATCTTTAAGATGAATTCGTGCACCAGGGTATCCTTCGCTCCCGGCGTATCGGTGGCGGGGATCATTGTTTCAGCGAGTGCGGCGATAAGAGAAGTTTGCTGATCGAGGAAAGCCAGGTCGGGCGCTTTGCTGATCTGGTACCATTTAAAGCCCGAGAAGGCTGCGGCTATGCCAGCGCCTGCTACCGATAAACTAATAATGGCCCTGCGTCTGTTCATTTAATGTTGTTTTTCCCACACTGAAAAGAATCCGCCTGTAAAACGGGTGGGTAGTATGTCGGCTACTTTGCAATCCAGTTTCTGTAAAATGGGCAGCTTGCGGGCGAAAAAAGAAAACGGGAATACATCTTCTATAAAATTGGCTTTGCCGAACCTGGTGATGCGGAAATTGTATTTACCCGACAGGTTCTCCAGGTCTTTCTTGGAAAAGAATTGGATATGATCGAGGTTATCGGCTGCGGATTGTACAGTAGTACCTCTGTATCCAAGAAGGCCTTTAAATTTCACCACCATCTTCCAGAGTGCATTGTCTTTGCTTCTAAGATGGAGAATGGGGCGGGTTACCAGCAGCTCCCTGGGGCCGTTGCCATTGGGCACCGTAACGATCAGTTTGCCATTATCTGCCAGTGTCGCATACAGCACATCGAGCAGTTTGCCGGGGTCGGTAAGATGCTCCAGTACTTCGCTGCAGATCACCACATCATATTTTTCTCCGGAAGCTACCAGCTCCTCGGCGCTCTTTTTCATGAAGGTTACATTGGGCATGGGATCTATGCTTCGGGCGATCTCGATCGTTTTATCGCTAACGTCTACACCCAGCACATTGTAGCCCATACGCCCTAGGTGGCGGCTGATTACGCCGTTTCCGCAGCCTACATCCAGTACGCGGGCATTGGCAGGGAACGACCGCTTTAAAACGTCTGCTATAAAATCTACCCGCTTCCTGTCGGCTATACGGTCGTATTCATAATATGGTTTGGCACTACTCATAAGCTATCCTTTTTTGTCGGGGGTTTTGGTCAGGTATTTATTACTCACCTCGGTTCTTGTATGTACGGTATGAATGAAGGTGTCGTTTGCTTTTTTCATACGGAACAGGGTTGCTACCATCAGCAGAATGGCCCGGGGCAACCGGAGCAGGGCGTTCAACAGTTCTTTATTGATAAGCCCACGCGGTAAAGATAAGAACATCGTAAGCAAATACGCCATCCAAAGCAGTGTGGCCAGTATTCCGATACTGAAGTTCATCAAGAATGAAACGGGAATCAGCACCAGCAGTATCACGAACATAAAAGCTCTTGGAAGCACCAGGTTGTGCAGTACGGCTATATTGAAATAGCTGATGTTTCCCTTGAAAAGCTGACCCATAGCCGGCAGAAAAAACTGCTTCAGGTAGAGGAACTGGCCCAGTACCCATCTTTTCCGCTGCTGCTTGAATGCCTGGGGAGAATCTACTTTCTCATCGAAAACAAGGGCACCTTCCAGGTAATGTATGTTAATTCCCTGCTCTATGATTTTAAGCTGAAGGATCTTGTCTTCATGTACAATCACGCTGCCGGCGGTATTGATTTCTTGGATCACCTGCTTGATGACCGGGAAGCTGAAGGCCATACCGGAGCCTATGATGGAGGAGGAAAGCCCCAGGGCGTTGGCGCCCTTCCTGAAGATATGGTTATTGATGGCTTCGCTGCAGCCGTCGAGAATGGCGAAGGGTGTATCGAGATTTTTAGCTACCCGCTGCGCCTGAATGGCTTTGGAGCCCTGAACGAAGCAGGCGTTCAGTTGTAGCAGCACGTTCTGCCCCAGAACATTATCGGAATCGCAGATCAGGGCAATATCATATTGGCCATGGATGCGGCTGAAGGCCTCGTCGAGCGATTTGAGCTTAGTGCTTTTCTCGAACACTACTTCCAGTACATGAACGTCTAACTCGCGGAGCCGTTGCAAGGTGGAGGGCTGAAAGGAATCGGCGATGATGAATATGTCGAACAGCTGGCGGGGATACTGCTGAAGCAGTAATTGTGCGGCAGACGATACGATGATGCCATCTTCCTTATAACCGGGAACGAGAATGGCTATTTTCTGGGTAACGGGTACATGACGGATGTCGCCTATTTTTCTACGGTAGAAAAGATTGCCGCAAACGGCCAGCAGGAAAAGATAAGACACCGAAAACACACAATAGAGAAAAAATAACCAGAAAAGTATATCTATGGTAGTCTTAAGCATAAAAACTTATAATAAAGCTCAGGCGGGGAATAGTTAAGTAGTAACGGTAATCTGAACCTGGAATTATATAAGCCCAAACTTACTCAATTTTATTTAGACCACTAAGCGATGCCTTGTTTTTTATTAAAATCCCCGTTTACCCGGGCGCATCCACTGAACACACGAACAGGCATTAAAATAAACGGGCGTGGCAGGCGTTGAAGGGAAAACAGTACGGGAACGCTTTCCCTACCTGCAACTCATTTCATTTAACGTTGCAGGGGTCGGTTTTTTTATCGTACTTTGCTTTCTTTATAAACTAAATTTGACTCAAAAGCAATCTAATGGACCTTGCATACCTCCTACGGGTTCTATCGAAAAGAAAATGGATCATTTTGGGGTCAGCTATCCTTGCCGCACTGGTTGCCTGGATCTTAACCAGAAACGAACCTAAAAACTACCGGTCTACTGCCCGTGTTTCCACCGGCTTTGCCGTTCCTGATGAAATAAAGATCAATGAGAACTTTACCCTGTTTGACGCGGACGTAAAATTCAACAACGCTATCAGCACGTTCACTTCTGCTTCCGTGATAAGCTTTCTGGGGTACGAATTGATCATTCACGACCTGAGTAACCCGCAACCCTTCCGCAAATTAACCGATAAAGAGAAGCAGTCGCCCGCCTTCAAAGAGATAAATATCCCTGCCGCTAAAAAGGTATTTGAGGACAGGCTTTCTTCCATGACCCTTCTTACTTCCTTTAAGCCGGAAGAGAAAAAGCTGCTGGAGCTGCTAAACCTTTACGGGTACAGCCTTAAATATCTTCCGCAGAATATCAACATCTACCAGGTGCAGCGTACTGACTATATACAGATCGATTGCGTAACGGAGAACCCGGAGCTTTCTGCATTCGTAGTGAACAATGTATTCAAGCAATTCATCCGGTACTACAAAAGCATCAGAAGCTCTAAATCGCAGGAGTCTGTAGATACGCTTCAGAGCATCATGGACAAAAAAAAGCAGGAACTGGATGACAAGAACCGGATCCTGCGGGGTGAGGGCATTGTAGACGCAACTACCGAAAATACCAGTAAGTTCGAGCTGATTTCAGAACTCGAAAAAACGCTGACACTTGAAAAGAGCAAGCAGACGGATTACTATTATAACCTGCGGAAGATCAACCAGAAACTGGCATCCCAGGGGTCGACGCCTGTTTCCGCCAATTCCAACAACAACGACGAACTAATTGCTGCACGAAAGGCTATGAACGAGGCTTACAGCGAATATCTCAAAACGGGCGATAAAGCAGTTTATAACAGGTATGCGCGTCTGAAATCGGAATACGATTCCAAGTATTCGTCGGTCAAGGTAACCACGGAAAGAGCACCCGACAATAAGAGTGACCTTGTAGAACAGAAGAATGATATAGAGGTAGATATTGAAGCAAGCAAGGCGAAGGTGCGGGATCTGGAATCGAAAATCAGTATGGTAAAAGCCAATGTATCTTCGGTTTCTTCCAAGGGAGCTAACGTAGAAACATTACTCGAGGTAGTGAAGCTGACGGAAAAGGAGTATGTGGAAGCCAAGCAGAAATACAACACGGCACTGGAAATGAGCTCTTCTTCTGTTAACAATTTCCGGCAGTTGCAACTTGCCCAGCCAGCCATCGAGCCGGAGCCTTCCAAGAGGAAACTGATCGTAGGGATGGCGGGTATGGTGGCCATGTCTACAGTGATACTGATAATAGTGTTTACTACTTACCTCGATTCTTCCATAAAAACGCCTGTTATCTTTGCCAAGACGGTTGGCCTGAAACTGATCAGCATGGTCAACTTCATGAACCTGAAAGACAAAAAGCTAAAGGATATCGTTGCCGGCGCGGTGAAAGATGAAACAAGCTTGGAAAAGCAGCGAAGCAATGTGTTCCGGGAATCGATCCGTAAGCTGCGCTATGAGATAGAGAACAGCGATGGCAAGAAGATCTTTCTTTTTACGAGTACTAAAAAGGGACAAGGTAAAACGACACTGGTACAGGCATTGTCTTATAGCATGAGCATGAGCAAGAAAAAGATCCTGATACTCGATACTAATTTTTGTAATAACGATCTTACCGTTCAGCTCGGCGCCAATCCGGTTCTTGAAACCATCTCTACAGCGGATGGGGATACGGAATCATTAATAGCGAAGATAAAAGAGCTGTCGAAAGATATCGGAGTCGGTAGCGTGTTTGCCATCGGGTCGGAAGGTGGTGATTATACTCCTTCGGAGATTTTGCCAAATGAAAACCTGCTGAAGCACCTGCACTCCCTTTCTTCGGAGTTCGATTATATCTTCCTAGAGGGGCCCCCCTTGAATGACTTTACCGACAGCAAGGAACTTACTCAATACGTGGATGGTGTCGTAGCCATTTTTTCCGCTGTTCACATCGTTAAACAGATCGATAAAGAATCGATCCAGTTTTTTAAGGGCCTAAACGGTAAGTTTTGCGGTGCAGTGCTGAATATGGTTGACCTGGAAAATGTAAATGTTGTATAAATGAATCGTCTTTTTACCCTGATGGCCCTTTTATTGGTAACCCACTTTAATGCAACAGCCCAGATAACAACTGGCAGAACTACTTCGAGAGATTCACTTTCATCATCGAAGATGAACACGGTAGATTCAAGTGAAATTCTGATAGAACAAAGGCTGGTGGATCTTGCCCTGAAAGGGCCCTCTTACAGCGCCTCGAACCACCAGAACAGGATCAACGAACTGGAACTGCAGAAGGCTAAAAATGCCTGGTTGAACCTGCTTTCCATTTCTACCAACTATAACGATCAGTCATTTGCCAAAAACACCCAGAATGCCAATATCGTGTATCCTAAATATTTCTTCGGCCTCACGATACCCCTCGGCGTTATCATTTCGAGAGGAACAGAAGTAAAGTCTGCCAGGGAAGTGATAGCTCTTAGTGTAGATCAGCAAAAGATTCTTGCGAGAAAGATAAAGTCAGACGTAGTAGGTAAGTATCGCCAGTACAAGCTATATAACGGGCTGATCGAGATCCAGAGCGTTCTTATCAATGATTTACTGGCAAATGCGTTGCAGGCCGAAGACAATTTCCGGAAAGGAAAAATAACCGTAGAAGCTTATATCACCGCACAGAGAACGCGGAACGAAGAACTGGCCAAGAACATGACCCTGAAGTACGAACAGGATATTGTCCGGCTGGGAATAGAAGAAATGACAGGAGTCTCGCTTGAAGAAGCGTTGAATCCACCACCGCCACCAGCAACCCCAACAAAATAGACCGATTGAAGAATGGCAGGCACCAATTATATTAAAAGTCTCGATGGCTTAAGAGCAATTGCCATATTGCTAGTAATGACGTATCATGCCGAGCTGACTCATTTCGGATGGATCGGCGTTCAGTTCTTTTTCGTACTCTCCGGCTTTCTCATTACCGGGATATTGTGGAATGAAAAATTCAAGCCGGCACCGCGCTCCTTCAAGTTGAAGAAATTCTGGGTAAGGAGATCGCTGCGGATCTTTCCATTGTACTATGGTTATATACTCGCCATAGGGATCTGTTTCTTGTTATTCAATTTCCCCTCTTATTACACCACCTATTTCCCTTACCTGGTTACCTATACGGTTAACTACACACGGCTATTGCCCGGCTGGCAGGGCAATCCATTGTTTACCCATTTGTGGTCGCTTTCGATAGAGGAGCAGTTCTATTTATTGTTTCCGCTTATTATACTGTTTACTCCTGCAAAGCATATCCCGAAGTTGTTGGTCGTTATCATGATAGTATCACCCTCGGTGCGCTTCCTTCTGGGCGAGTATTACAAAGCCAGGGGGTATTCTGCCAACGTGGTGGCAAACGTGGTCAATTTCAATACGCTTAGCCACTTAGATGCTTTCTGCACCGGCGGCATCATCCCCATATTATCGCTCGACAAACGCATCAGGAAGCCCGGCACAGTTTTTCTTGTGGCAGCTCTTATTGCAATTACCGCAGGCCTTGTGAACTATGCCAATAGTGCTCATGCCGGTAATTACTGGGAAGATCTTGGATGGAACCACTGGCAGACAGGCAACTACCAGCATGTATGGATGTACACTATGATCAATATCCTGGGAGCTTCCGTTATTCTTATGCTGGTAAGCAGCCACAGCCAGCAGTTGATGAAGTATCCGAAACGGGTGCTTGAGCATCGCTGGATGGTAAGAATCGGGCAGATATCCTATGGCATGTATCTTTTTCACTGGCTTATCCTGGTGTATGTGTTCAATAAGATACTACAGCCCGAAACCTATCTATCGAAAGCGCTTATTTTTATACCGTATGTTATTACCGTTTACCTGTTTTCCGAGGTAAGTTACCGTTTGTATGAGGTACATTTCATCAAGTTGAAAGACCGCTTTTTTACAAAGCCAGATGTGCAGGAGCATTCCGGCATTGGCAGCTCCAGTAAATCTGTAGCTATCAACGATACGACACGCTGACCGGCTTCGGCAGGGAAGTTTCGAACTTCTTTAGATTTTGCAATAAGAGTCGCCGACTATCTTCATCCAGGGCGTAGAAACACACGGTATCACTGCCGCAGATCACATTGTTAGGGATCTTCCAGGTAGCCACTTTCTTCCAGCGCGCCAATAGCTGGGGATCGAACCATTCATCGTACACTATGGCCACTTTTACATTCTTTACCCTTGCCAGGCTGTCGAGAAATTGAGGGGTCCAGTACTTGTTTTTCCTGCTTTTAGCCACTGTAATGCTCCCGAGCCCCCAGAGATCCACGATGGATGCATCCGTAAAAAAGGAAACGGCCCCGATATCATTGGCGGCGACAGCACTGTTATTATAATGCGCTTTGGTGAAAGCTGCCATCTGGTATTGTTGCTGGTAAATATTGATGCAGGCACGGGTAGCTTTTGAATAAGCCGCGGTGCTCCTGATAACAAAAGGAAAGAAGAGGGCGAATAGGAGTACGGCGAGCAATATGCGGAGGTGAAGAGAGCTCCACTGCATTACGAACCCTTTACCATACTTATAAAAGAGCAGAAATATCGGAACCAGGGAGCAGACGATCAGGTATGCTTCATACCTGTAGAACCATCCTGTAGAAGCAAATGACAGGTGAAACAGGGTGCATACCGAGAGTAGCAGGAGGATGTACAAATAATTTAATGGCTCTTTCAGTTGCTGGATAAACAATAAGGCAGTCAGCGGAAGAATTATAAGAAGCCGCTGCGTCACCAGCAGGCTGATGCCCGGTGGAGGAGTACCTACCGCGGCCATCTCCGGTTTAACGATGGTAAGTTTGTTGACCGCTATATTATATAGAAAAGAAGCCAGGCCCTGGAGGGAAAGAGGAGCGCTTTCAGATTTTATAAGCACCGAGTTAGGAAAGAAATAGCTGCCGACAGACAACGAGTAGACGCCGAAAACAATAACAGGCAGCAATGCTGTAAAGCCAAGAAGCAATGCAGGTATAAGTTTTCTGCGATAGAGCAACAACAGGCAGGCCGCTGCAATAAGGAACATGCCTTCGTAGCGCAGCGCTATCACCAGTATGGCTAACACATAGATCTTCCAGGGCATTGGAGTGGCAGGCCCCGGTAAAGCTCTGTCGGTTGCCTGGAGCCAATCGGAAAAATGAACGATGAAAAGAAAGCAGAAGAGGCATTGCAATGTATGTTCCATACCGCTGATGATCATTACCGGCATTGGCACAAAAAAAACAAGTAGCAGCAAAACCGTTGTTCTTGCCACGGCAGCCATTTGCTGCTTTCGCAACCAGTTGTTGATACCGATAAATAGCCAACCAGCGGCTACGCAATTGATGATGAACGGAACTGCCGCATGGAACAAGAATATCTTAAATATGGCAGCAAGAAGAACTGTATAGAGCAGCGAAGACGATGCCGACGCGAATTCCTGCGCGTTGATGCCCCATACCCCATGAAGCGCAAGGTTGCGGGCAATCTGCATGTGAATAAAGGGATCGTCTAGCGGGTACATGAAAACGAAGTCGGTATTATCGAGAACGGCGCGTTCCAGGATGAATACGATCAGAAACATTACCGACAGCGCCACTACCAGGGGAATATCTCTTATTCCGTTTAATTGTATTCCGTTCTTATACTTCATGAGTAGAATGTTTCATTTATGCAGAACCCTGTTCGGATAGTATTGTTTCCGGTAAAGGATTCTCTAACGTATTCGACGTTGCTGTGCTATCGAAATATTTAAGTCTCAGGATCATGGCAAGTATCGGGTAATACACCACACTGTCTGTAATTTGCCCGAGGGCAACCTGTGCATATTCGGCTATATAGAAAGCGAAAAGACTGGTGACGGAGGCAGCGTAGATGATCTTGATGTTACTGTCCTTTACCCTAAAGAAGCCCCTGATGCCGGTATAGAGTGCGATATAATATATGATACAGATGATGGCCAGCCCTATCCAGCCTGTTTCCGCTGCCCGCTTGAGATAACTGCTATCCGGTTGAAAATTGGCAAGATAGTGACCAGGCTGGGCCAACGCGCCCATGCCTCCCGTAGTACCCAGGCCGCCGCCCATGGGATGACTGCGGATATAAGGCTGAATGAAAGCCCGTGCAAGAACGCGCACTTTGTACGATTCATCCTCCGCCCCCACGAAGGTAGAGCGGATGCGATCTACGGTTTTATTACCATAGAAGGGCCCGTAAAGCATCACCAGGAGCACCATGCCTGCTACTAACCCGAATAAGCGGGTAGACTTCTTATCGAAATTCAGGAGGATATAGAAAGCCATGCCCGCAACTGCGGTAGCATACGCCGTGCGCGTACCGGAATAGGCCATTCCAAGCAACATTAGGATAGACCCCAGAATAAGCACCGCCTTGTTAAAAGGTTTTGATTCATCGCTCGCTATTATTAAAAAGAACACACCAGAAACGGCCATCAGGATGCCGTAAGCCGCAGGGTCTGACATGGTGGAGTATTTACGGAACTCGCCATTTACGAAGATGAGCCCAAACCCGTGTGGATCGGCCATTATCAGTTGCATTTCAAAATCGAAGTAACCATGCCACTGTTGTATGCAACCATACAACCCGGTTATAGTGCAGATGATGAACAGGAACCTGATGTAATTTCTTGCACTGGCGTAGCTGCTGAATACATTGTAGGCAATAAACATGATGAACACATAGCCAAGAAATTTCCGGAACGCGAGCCAGTCTGTTTCCGAGGAGTTGGAGTTGGGATTGAAGAACTGCACACCTGAATAAAACAGGGTGCATAATACCCCAACTACGAGGGCATTTTTTACAAAGGAATTAAGATCCGGTTTAAAGCTATCTTTAATAAGCACACCTATAAACGTGGTGAGAACAAGAACGTCGAAGATGACACCGACAGACAGCGTTCCTTTAAACAATAGCCGGGAAATAAAGAATGCGAAGAAGGAATACGTCATGATGATATACAAACCCAATCGCGCATTCGAGATACATACGATACCTATCAGCAAGCCGCAAAGGCCTGCAACCACGCCGATCCCTACTACCATGTCCTTCGCCGTTAGAGCAGCCAGCACCAACACTAATGCGGTAACGAAAATATAACCCCATACGGTATTCAGTTTTTTCTGAAGAAAGTTTTCCTCATAGAACCCCTGCAGGCCTTTCAACAACCGGTTCTTAGGACGGGGGGAATTTCGCATAGATGTAGAGGGTCAAAGAAATAATATTTTTATGAACAAATAAAGCATGGTACCTGCAGCTAAAACAATCATACAGGTTTCATGAAAAGAAGGTTTTTCCTGATCCATTAAAAGTATATTAAAGGAGTGAGCGCTAAATTATTGAAAAAAACGAGAAAAAGATGGATTAGTATTGATTTATAAGAATACTAAAGCTATTTTTAGCCTGACAAAAGCTCCTGATGTACTTCTTTCAATTTGTTTTCTTCTTAAGTGTTGGTATTGTTTTCTATAATTATGCAGGATATGCCATTCTTACGTACCTGATGAAGCTGGTAGCGGGCAGCCCGGGCAGGAAGTTGGGGAGAAGCACTGATCTCCCTTCGGTGTCATTCATAGTAGCCGCTTATAATGAAGAACAATTCATAGAGAAGAAGATCATCAACTCGCTATCGCAGAATTACCCGGCATCATCGATAGAATTTATCTTTATTACAGACGGATCTTCCGATGGAACAAATGCTGTTCTGGAGCGTTACCCTTCCATCACCTTACTGCATCAGCCAGAGCGGAGAGGTAAGTCGGCAGCCATTAACAGGGCGGTATCGTTAGCAAGCAATGAGATTCTTATCTTCAGCGATGCCAATACTACTTTAAATGAAGACGCTACATTGCATATTGCCCGTCACTATCTCGACGAACGGGTAGGGGGCGTGGCTGGAGAGAAAAAAGTTGCCAGCTTAACGGGAACAGGCGATGAAGTAGGTGCAGGAGAGGGTATCTACTGGAAATACGAATCTCTCTTAAAAAAGATAGACTCCGGCTTTTATTCTGTTGTGGGAGCGGCAGGCGAGCTCTTTTCTTTACGAAGGAGTTTGTACGAGAGAATCCCGGATCATGTGATTCTTGATGATTTTATTCTTTCTCTGCGTGCCGCTCTTAAGGGCTACAGGATCATTTATGAACCTGCGGCTTATGCAACCGAGTCGCCCTCTTTCTCCATAAAAGATGAAAGAAAAAGAAAGGTGCGAATAGCTGCAGGGGGCTTTCAATCGATCGGGATGCTTAAGGGCCTGCTACTGTTCTGGAAGTATCCCCGTCTTTCTTTCTTGTATATATCGCACCGCGTGCTGCGATGGACCTTGAGCCCCTTATGCCTGATCCTCGCTTTCGTATCCAATGGGGTGCTGTATTTTTCACAGGAGCCGGTATTCAAGGTATCGTTCCTGTGTCAATGCCTTTTTTACGGAATGTCTGGCATTGCGGCGGTTGTTCCACCGGATAAATGTCCTAAACTTTTTAAGATACCCTACTATTTCACTTTCATGAATATATCGGTCATCATGGGTTTCTTCCGGTTCTTATCAGGAAAGCAGTCTGCCATCTGGGAAAAAGCGAAGCGTTCACCATCTGCAATAGTTATCAAAGAATAGCCTGAAGCCCTATGAAGAAATGGTTTTCCAAAGCATTCAATGTACCCATACTGGAAAAGAGCCGGATGCCCTGGGTGGATTATTTAAGAGGCATCGCTATTTTGCTGGTCGCTTACCGGCATGTTCTTATCGGCATGGAGCGAAGCGGGTCAGCAGTTCCGGAAGCCTTGGTAACGGCAAATATGATTTTCTACAGTTTCAGAATGCCGCTTTTCTTTATTCTTTCCGGCATCTTCATCAACGGCAGTATTGCGAAGCGACCGCTTCAGCAGCTTGTATATATCAAGTTCGAAAATATCCTGTATCCTTACCTCGTGTGGTCTTTCATACAGGTAACCTTGCAGATCGCCCTTGCTGGTTTTACTAATTCCGAGAGGGGGCTGATGGATTACACCCTGATTTTATACCAGCCCCGAGGGCTGGACCAGTTCTGGTACCTGCCTGCCCTGTTTAATGCAACGGTTATTTATCTGCTGATCAAAGTAAAGCTGAAGGTTGGTCATTGGGTTCAGCTCCTTATTGGAATGGCTTTCTATTTCTTGTCGCCTTACTTCAAACAGGTAAGCATGATGTCTGACTGGATGGAATTTTATATCTTCTTTGCATTGGGAGACGCGATCTCGGCAACATTCTTTCAACCCCGAACCCAGCGGGTTCTAAAAAGTCCGCTCTCTTTGCTAGCAATCACACCTGTATTTATAGCGACTCAGCTTTATTACCTGAAGATTATGGAGACTATCGGTCAGCTTGAATTTCTGGTAGTGGCGTTGATCGGTTGTTTGGGTATGTTCATACTTGCTTTCAGGATGCAGCGTTGGAATATCCTGTCGTTTCTGAGAATTCTAGGTTATCATTCTCTTTATATCTACGTGATGCACGTAATGGTAGCAGCATTTTTCAGATTGTTGCTTACCAAGGTTCTTGGGGTAACCCATCCGGTCATCCTGCTTTTATCATGTATTGCTGCCGGCGTCGTGATTCCTGTAGTAGTTTACAATCTATTGATAAAAGACAACTGGGGATGGTTTCTCTTTTCGCCCTCCAGGGGCAAGGCAGGGCCGGTAGAAGCAAAAACGGCCACTTCGTGATTTTCAATGCAACCTATATCAGGTAAAAGCAGTTGTATTACTTATTGTATCGTTTCAGGATATTCAGTACTGTGGGGTCTATATGTTTTGCGGTATCTGTCTGCGCTTTGCCGAAGAAAACAGTCTCATACTCATTCCTGTATACACCGTTGGCATGGCGACGGGCCATGACTTCTTTATTCAACGAAGTATAGGTCATATATCCAAGCGCGACCATCCCCAACGCACCGTATACAACTAGAAATGCGATACCCGAAACCTTCCAGGCAGGAGCGCGGAAAGGCACCATTGCAACAATTACCGCCAACAAAGGAACCAGGGGCACCCAGAAACGGGGATCGTAGAAGGGCCAGTTGAACATGAGAATGATATAGTAAAATAAATACGCTTTTACAACGAAGGGAATGGTTGTTTTACGTATAAAAATGAGATAAGCCATCGAGATCAGGAATCCTATGCCCGCGATAACGAACAAAGGTTTTCCTATAGTAGCAGGCAAGTAAGGCAGCACTTTTACAACAGAAGTGTTCACGAATAATTCTGTCCATTCGGTGAAATGCCATTCCAGGATCTCCTTGAGCGTTAACCCGTCATCGAACTGCCTTGACATGACGCCCGTGTAATGGTTTAAACCCAATTGTTTTGAAAAGACCACGACACCAATTACTGCAAGAAGGATGATGCCTATCAGTATCCGGTTTTTCCGGATAAGGGCTATAAGCTCTTTACGGTATTGCCACAGCAGACCCGTTACAAGTGCCGCTGCAAGCGCAATACCCACCGTGCGGGTAAGAAAGGCGAGACCTCCAAACACGAATGCAAAAATAAGTGTAGTCAGTTTCTTATTATGAGTGTATCGATAGAAGAAATAGAGACTCGCCATTGAGAAGAAAAGATATTGCATCTCTGAAAGAGGGTGTGCTACAAATTTGATGACGGTCCAGTTAAGCAGTACCAGCATCAGAAATAAAAGTGTTCTGTTTGCCGGCTCGAAGATTCTTTTAACAAGATACAGGCTGCCTGCCAGATACAGGCAGTTAATAAGAACAAGCGTGAAAGACTTGAGCAGGCCTGTTTTTGAGAGTATGAGCAGCAATACCGTGTAGCCATAAGGAAGATAGTCGAGTGCGGCCGTAGAATCAGGTGCACAACCATACTCGATACAATCCTTGATATCGAAATACCGGATCATATCTACATGAAGCCTCAGCGGGGTAAAGCAGTTGACCAGGTAAAATGCAGCTAGAATATAGAGCAGTATCTTAGGAAAAATTACCTGGCTTCTATTAATGGAAGTTGTGTTTGTGTTGGGCATATTGTTACATTAAAGTTGCACTCTTTTACCTACGGCTATTACCGATAGTCCGGCTATCCCCGCTGCATAACGGTCGAAAAACCGGAATAAAGGAATCAGTGTGTTGAATATCCGGAGCTGCCGGCCCGGAATAATGCGTTTTCTCAGAAGCGACCCCGAGAATAACCATCCTCCTATACCAATAAAGTTGAAGTATTTTGTATGGGTGATTTCCAGATCAGCGCTGCTGATCAGGGCAGCGAGCGATTTAGAAGTGTACCTTCTGTAATGACCCAATTGCCGGTCGAACGGATTGTAGAGCGCCTGAAAGGCAGGAACCAGGATAATCATATTACCGTTCGTCTTTAAAAGCTTGCGGCAGTTTTCTATTGCCAGATGATCATCTTCAATATGTTCTATCACATTCAACAGTACTACCGTATCAAATTTAAAAAGGTGGTCGCTATACGTTTCTTCAAAGTTTGGAGCAGCGAGGTCTATCTGCATAACCCCCCGAAGGTGATTATTCCCCTTAAACTTTTCTTTCAAAAGATCACAATACTCTAACCGAAGATCGCTGAGCGTTACCTGGGTGAAATGTTGAAGCAGCAGGGCAGAAATATTACCGATGCCACTGCCTATTTCAAGAATATGACCCTGGCAATAGACTACAATGGAGTGCAACATCCAACGATTGAAGTTGTGGGCATCTGCAAAAAGTTCCAGTGTTTTCCTTCCTGCAGGGTCAGAGTCTGGAAGTGTGGCCATCATTTGGAGAAGAGATTGTATTTCAGAATACAGTAAATAGCGCGAACGCCGTCTTTCCAACCTATCTTCTTGCCTTCTTCGTAGGTACGGCCATAGTAGGAGATTCCTACTTCATAAATGCGGATGCCCGGAACACGTGCTATTTTTGCAGTTACCTCAGGCTCAAAGCCGAATCGCTTTTCTTTCAGTACTATGTTCTGTATGATGGAAGTTTTAAAGAGTTTATAGCAGGTTTCCATATCGGTAAGGTTCAGGTTGGTGAACATGTTAGACAGGAAAGTAAGAACCAGCTTGTTACCGATGGTGTGCCAGAAAAACAGTATGCGGTGCGGCTTACCCCCTAAAAACCTGGAACCGAATACCGTGTCTGCGAAACCACGCACTACGGGCTCCAGCAGCAGGTTGTATTCCTGTGGATCATACTCGAGATCCGCATCCTGGATGATGAGGTATTCTCCTGTTGCCTTCTGGATACCAGTGTGTATGGCAGCGCCTTTACCCATGTTAACGGCGTGCTTGTAATACTGTATATTGATTTCGGGGTGATTGGCGATGTACGTCATTAAAACCTGTTCGGTACCATCCGTTGAGCAGTCATTAACTATTATAAGCTCCTTCCCGATACCGTTTATAAGATCTACTTCCGCTACTTTGTCCAGAATAAGATGAATGGTAGGGGCTTCGTTATACGCAGGAATAATGATTGAAAGCTTTTTAAAGTTCTCCATTTCTATTAGCAGGTTATTTTAGGTGCGTAAAGTACAATTTAAAGGAATGTGTTGCAATAGTGTCTTGCTTTTTTTAATAAAAAGGGCCGATCATAAGATCAGCCCTTTTTATTTAATGAAAGCGTGTTATCGCTTTATAACCTTTATAATCTTCTGTTCATTGCTGTTAAGGTAGGTAACCCTAATTATGTATGTACCAGAGACGATGGCATTCCTATCATTCTGAATGCGTATGGTATTGTTTCCTTCAGAAAGATTGTCGTAGCGTTTCTGATAAACAACCTTGCCACTTACATCGATCATAGACAACTGGATGTTATCATGCATATGAGCAGGCACTGAAACCGTCAACGTCTGAGCAAAAGGATTCGGATATGCAGATAGTGCTGCAGTAGCGTCCGGTGATTCAGAAATATGCGTCTCGACAGCTGAATTTACTGTTGCAACAGCTACTCTTGCATTCGATATATTGCCTGGAGCTTCAGGAGCAGTAGCAGTGGTAGCATCATACGAATTAACGACAAGGGCACCCAGTAACCCGAAAGATGAACCAGTGTGAGTGGTGACTCTTAATACGACTTCACCATTTTCGTCTGGTGTAATTCCAGATATTACGAGGATTCCGCTCTTGTTGCGATTCGCATTCAGCAGATATGTTTTACCATTGATAGTGTATGCAGCGGTAGCATCGCCGTACGTTTCCTGTGCGCTTGCGAAGATGTCGAAATCATACGTCTTAGAATAGTTAAGACCTGTAATCTTTATTCTTGCAGTAGCTCCCGGGAAGAGTCCGAAGTTCTCCGCCATTACTTTATCGGGATAGATACCCGAGTTATTACCAGTGTTCACGCCTGCGTTGTACAACCCGTCAAATGCATCTGTTTGTACCATACCGACATTTGTAGGAACCAGTCTATCGTCTATGAAGTTATTCCATACCGAGCCTACACCAAGTTGCCAGTTTAGGTTATTCCATGGATTTGGAGCTATCGATGCACTTGTGCTCATGTTGATGGACACGGAAGACGCGTATGTATAAGCTTTCACCGCGTTGCTATAATCGGAACGAGATGCACCATTTACAGCTCTTACCACATAGAAGTAGTTAGAATTCCTGTTTAGCCCGGTATTTATATAAGCGGTAGCATTAGCAGGTAATGTTTCAAGAAGTGAATAACTACCCCCTCCATTAGAACGCCATACTTCATAGCCTGTCTCATTATTAGCCCTGTCTTGCCACTGCAGTGAAACAGAAGTTGTCTTTAAGCTAGTGACCCTTAGGTCTGCAGGACCGAAAGTACTTACAGCACCCGGGGTATAGGATTGTATCACCAGGCTGCTGATCATTCCATAAACAGCACCTGCGGCTTTTGTGACATCTATAACCACCTGGCCATTTGCAGCCGGTACGATACCGTTGATCTGAACCGTTTTATTGGAGTTATACGATCCGTTGATAGAGACTGTCTGCCCGTTGACGGTAAAGTTGGTCAATACGCTCTCACTCGTTCCATGACTGTTCAGGAACTGGAAGTTGTATCTTTTTGCAGGATTCAGACCAGTTACTGTTATTCTGTGGTTGTTATTATCCGTGAAATAAATACCTGTACGCAATACTGCTTCAGGGTACAACTCCGTACCGTTCCGCATTCTTTGACCGGTGGTAGAGGCAGCTTGCCATGCATCGGTAAGTGTTACGGTGATTCCGGTATTTACATTGGCTTCGTTCTTTAGGTTACCGATAGAAGTTCCTGCAAAAGGAAGATAACCGATCACCATATTATTCCAAGGTTGTGGCGCCACGTTATCTCCCGATGTGAAGTTCACCAAGGTTGACGAAATATTGGCGTCTACCACAAAGAGATTGAATGATACAGACCGGCTGGAATCGCTTCTGTCTTTAGCAGTGATCTTCAGATTCTGGAAGGTGCCCAGCAGATTGGAAGTTGGTTGTATATTAAGTACACCCGTTCCGTTTCCATTATCAACAAACGTAACAAAAGAAGGCAATCCACTTGCAGTAAGTACGATTTGATCCGTACTGTCGTCGGTGGCCGTTACATTGATGGTACGGTTCTCATTATTCTTAACCTGCAAATCAGCTATTGGCGCCAGTTGCGGTATCCGGTTGATGGTGGTAACGGAAATGGTGTCTGTAAAGGCAGATACTCCTTGTTCATTGATAGCCCTTACCGTATAGAAATACTGCGTTGCACCAGATACCGTGGCATCCGTGTAGGCAGTTGCACCAGACGATGTGGTATTCAGCAAGCTGAAGGATCCTGCGGAGTTTGTAGAGCGGTATACTTCATAGCCTCCTTCGTTGTAAGCGGCATCAGCCCATGTAAGCTTCACCCCTTCGCCCGGAACATTGAGAGCAGCCAGTGTTTTCGGAGCCGCTGGTGCTGTACCGTCACTATATAAAGATGTGATTACCAAGGCATTCAGATATCCTATCGGAGTATTGGCAGCCTTGCTCATATTTACGGTGATGGTACCATTGGCATCGGGAACAAGATCGTTGATAGAAACGGTGTTCCTGGTATTATTCTGAACATAGAGCGACACAGTCTTATTACCTACTGTATAATTGGTAGTACCATTGTCACTTACACTTCCGAATACGCTACCCGCATAGAACGTAAGATTGTATTTGCCGGCAGGATTAAGCCCTGTTACTGAGACATTTGCAGTCTCAGGTCCACCATAGTAACCAAAATACCAGAAGTCGTTGAGCACCGCATCAGGATAAACACCTGAATTGTTACCCGTAGTGGGGCCTGCATTATAAGGCAACCACCAGTTTGGCGAGAAGTTGATGCCTATAGGCGTGGTATTGTTGAATTCATCTTTAAGGTTGGTAGAGGTAACACCATTGAGCGTGTTCCAGGGAGCGCCGATATTATTGGCATATTTCACCCTTGCAAAAATC
>JACMJX010000203.1 GCA_014380425.1 Chitinophagaceae bacterium
CGGTTTTTCAGATGCATAGCCATGCAATCGGTAGGCACTACATCAAAACCTGCACCCGGCATTATCATAATATTCTTCTTCCTGGCCCTGTCATCATAACCCTGCAGCATCTCGAATACATCTGTATCCCCGTTCAAATCGAGATAATGCGTACCGGTTTCCATACAGGCTTCTATCATTGGTGTGGCCGTAAGATCGTACGGGCCGGCGGCATGCACCACCAGGGGCACTTCCTTTAATGCCGTTTTTAGTGCGGTGCCGTCTGTTAAGTTCATCACCCGGAAAGAAAGTCCTAGCTGCACAGCCAGCGGCTCAATAGCTTCCCTTCTTCTGCCGGCCAGTATGGGCTTAAGTCCATAACCGGCAGCATAACGTGCTATCAGCTCACCCGTATACCCATTGGCACCATAAAGCAGGAAGGTATTTTTTTGCATCCTGAAAAGTACAAAACAATACCGATTCAACAGGACATACCATTGCGCGGAGTTTGTTATTCCTGATCAATGAGCGACAGGCAATGAATAAGCCTGTTCTTACAGATGCAGTATACAAAGACCATCTAAAGTATATTCCCCCCTTGTCTAAGCACTATTGCTCATCTGGTACTGCTATTTTCAGGAGGCATGATTTTTTTAGCTGCTTCAACAAAAACTAATGTCAGCACCAGATAACACCAGCAACAACTCTTCCGGACCATCGGAAAAAAAGAATGCGGATAACCCGGTTAAAGAAGGCAAAAAAGCAATTGAGGCCTCTAAAATTGCCGATCCCAAACCGGAGGAACAGCAAAGGGAGCAAGATAAGCAGGACGCGGAGAACTGGCGTAATGAGGGTTAGGTTTCTGCAAAATAGGTATACTTTATAAGGTGGGTTGATGTAAATAACCCATCTGTGTTATGATGAAACTGTAGATTCTTAACATACCTCAATTATAAGGCTATCTGAATACGGGCAATTTCCAGTAACCAATCAGTACGATCCGGTCGTGCGCTAAAGTTCTTAATGGCAATAGATCGCACATTATACAGTAAAATACAAGATTTCTCCTCATTGGTACCTCTTTGCCTCCTCTTTGCTTCCTCTTTGGTACCTCGGAATCGCCTCTGGCGTTCTTTAAAACAGGGCATTCGTTCGTTAGATATGAGAAAACGGGTTTCAGACAACAACGTCTTCAATTTTTAAAGGCATGATCGGGGACCGAGGGGGCAACGAGACGTCATTAAGGTGGCATTGAGCATCTATTAAGGATACTTAAACAAATACTGCTTGTTTCACCGTCCGGGCCATATTCTCCCCTAAAAGTGTAAATATATTCCAGACGGATGCGCATAAGCTTTCAGTCGTTGTTAGTGATTCTATTTTAAGAAAAGCAAGGAACCAGAAAATGACGCGATAAAATGTCAGATAAAATGGAGTAGAATGCGGGCAGGCTAAAAGTGAAAATGTTTAATCGTTTGCTAATCATTCGATTCGTTCCCGAAATATTCGCTATCTGTTGAAAAGAAACAAGTTCAATAGAATGGACAAAAAACAGCCCAAATTAGTTGATGATAGCCAATTATGAAGTTTTGCGGAGAGAGTGGGATTCGAACCCACGGTACAGTTTAACCCGTACGACGATTTAGCAAACCGTTCCTTTCGGCCACTCAGGCATCTCTCCATATCCCGTTACCAACCTATTTCGGGGTGGCAAAAATAGGGATAATCATTAGTAATTGAAAAGTTTTGTGCTATTATTTTCAGGAATCAGGTTTACATGGCTGCCAACTGAACTTTTTGTTGCAGCTCCATTACGTTTTCATTGAACATGGTGTCCGTATCCATCAGGTCTTTTACCGTCTGGCAACTATGTATAACAGTAGTATGATCGCGGCCGCCAAAGTGTTCGCCGATTGTTTTAAGCGAATTTTTAGTGAAGGCCTTGGCCAGGTACATAGTGATCTGCCGGGCCTGAACAATTTCCCGTTTACGCGTTTTCTGTAATAGTTTGTCGTAGGAAACATCGAAGTAATCGCATACCATTTTCTGGATGGTCTCTATCGTAATTTCTTTTGAGGAAGTCTTAACGAAGTTGCGCAATACTTTCTTGGCCAAATCAAGATCGATTTCTCTCCTGTTCAGCGAAGATTGTGCCAAAAGGGATATCAAAGCACCCTCCAGTTCACGTACATTGCTGTTGATATTATAGGCAAGATACTTCACTACTTCTTTCGGCATTTCAAGGCCATCATTCTTCATCTTACGTTCCAGTATCTCGATGCGTGTATCGTAATCAGGTATTTGTATATCCGCACTCAAACCCCAGCGAAAACGGCTCAGGAGTCTTTCCTGTACTCCTTCCAGATCCTTTGGCGGTTTGTCAGATGTTAGTACAAGTTGTTTACCGCTCTGGTGCAGATGGTTAAAAATGGCGAAGAAAGCATCCTGCGATTTTTCTGCCCTGTTAAAAAACTGTACATCGTCGATGATCAGTACATCGATCAACTGGTAAAAATGTATAAAATCATTAATGGCATTATTACGGCCGTGATCCATGAACTGGTTGATGAACTTCTCGGAACTTACATACAATACCACCTTATGAGGTTGCGTACGTTTTACTTCATTACCGATCGCCTGGGCCAGGTGTGTTTTGCCAAGACCAACCCCACCGTAAATCACGAGCGGGTTAAATGAATTGGCCCCCGGTTTTTCAGCAACTGTTTTACCAGCTCTGCGGGAAACGCGGTTGGAATCACCTTCTACAAAAGAATCGAATGTATAAATAGGATTCAGTTGCGGATCGATCTGCATCTTTTTAAGACCCGGTATTACAAACGGGTTCTTAACCGGATTATTTATGACTAGGGGGAAATCCATTTCGTTATTGGAAAAAGTTTTATAACCCTGCGCGGGCACATCCATGGTCAGTGGCTTGTTCTTGTGATTGCCACTATCTACCATTATGCGATATTCTAACTGGGCCTCTTTTCCGAGTACCCTTCGCAAAGTCTTTGCCAATAAATTTACGTAATGTTCTTCAAGGTATTCATAAAAAAATTGACTGGGTACCTGGATCACTAAAACATCCTCTTTCAGCTCTACTGCCTTGATAGGCTCGAACCATGTTTTAAAGTGTTGCCATTCCACAATATCTTTTATAATATCAAGACAATTACTCCAGACCTTATCCAAAGTTTTCGCCATTATTGGGATGCTGTTTATATTTCGTTATGAATTGGGTTTCTACTGCAATACAGGCTTCATAGTAGCTTAAAAATTAAGTCATTGGATTTTTATGCAGGGCAACGAATATCACCACTTTTTCTTTAATAAAAAATTTTTTATTCACTTGTTTTCCCGACTCCTAATACAGTATTCGGTTTGAGGTAATATTTATTTTTTTTTCAATTATAATCAGCTTAATGAAAGCTTTGCGGATGAGGGAAAAAGATTTGTGGAACAATATTGGATCGTTATTTTTGCGCCATATATTACAATTAAAACTCACAGTTCTTAAAACCAGCAAGATGAAAAAAATTATTCTAAGTCTAGCAGTATTTTTTACTGCCACAACATTAGTTAGTGCACAGGATGGCGCTTTTGAAAAAGGAGATAAACTTTTAAATCTTGGAGTAGGCGTAGGCACCTATTACGGACCGGAATCAGCCGTGTCGCTTGGCGGTTCCTTCGAAGTGGGTGTTGCTGATTATATAAGCGTCGGCGGTCAGTTGGATATTTACTCAAATAAATATTTCGGATATCGCTACACTTATATTCCTGTAGCAGGAAGAGCTTCTTATCATTTTGGTAAGCACTTCTTGACGGTAGATAATCTCGACCTATATGCAGGAGCCGCATTAGGATTTTATTTCTATGGCGATGACGATGATTTCGACCGAAGTATAGATGATGATGGAGGAGTGTTTGTCGGCGTATTCGCGGGAGCGCGTTATTATTTTAAACCTAACTTCGGTGTATTTGGTGAATTAGGTGCCAACACAGCTGCATTGAAACTAGGAGTAGCGTTTAAATTCTAATAATCATTGTTTCAACCGCATATACTCTACTGCTATCGATTATAGATCGATAGCAGTTTTTTTATGTCCCATTTTAAAATCATAAACCCCTGCCCTGCTATCTTTCACCAAATACTGCTCTAGAATTTACTGTATATTATAACAGCAGTAAGGTAGAAGATGCGGATGAAGCTACGAATACATTTGGCCTTGGGCTTGGTTTTCAGATACACCTGGGCGGTCGTTCCGCTAACTAAGTTATCTATTGGAATAAAACTAACAGGAGCTATTGGACTCCTTTTTTTTATTTTTACACATCAGAGGATAAATACCTTCTCATGCAAACCACGATTTCTATCAGATTACTTCCTTCAGAAGCCGGAGATACAACTGCGATCTTAGGTTATATCGCAAGACTCACGGGGTATAAAAAAAGCGCGGTAAGCGGCTTTCATATTCTTAAGAGTTCGATAGATGCAAGGGGAAGACAAGCCTATATCAACCTTACATTACTTGCATTCATCAACGAGCCCTTTCACCAGCGTACACCACAAAGGATAGCATTCAAAGATGTGACGCATGCGGCTACAACCATTATCATCGTTGGCGCCGGACCAGCGGGTCTTTTTGCTGCATTACGCCTTTGCGAATCAGGTATAAAGCCGCTGATCCTGGAAAGAGGAAAAGATGTAAAAGCCAGAAGAAGGGATCTTGCCGCGCTTAATAAAAAAGGTATTGTGCACCCTGACAGTAATTACTGTTTCGGAGAAGGAGGCGCCGGTACCTATAGCGATGGTAAGTTGTACACCAGGAGTAATAAGCGCGGAGATATTAATCGTATTCTGAATCTCTTCGTGCAATTCGGGGCGGATGAAAAGATATTGTACGAAGCGCACCCTCATATAGGCACCAACAAGCTGCCGCAGATCATCACTGCCATGAGAGAACAGATCCTGCAGTGCGGCGGAATCTTTCTCTTCGAGAAAAAAGTATCGGGGTTTATTGTTGATGATAACCAAATGAAAGGAGTAACAACAGCAGATGGCCATACATTCACTGGAAACGCTGTTATACTTGCTACAGGTCATTCCGCACGTGATATCTTTCAACTTCTTGTTAATAGGAAGATACAAGTTGAAGCAAAACCGTTTGCCCTTGGTGTTCGTATCGAACACCCCCAGGCATTGATAGATACTATTCAATACCATACGCAACAACGTGGGGCCTATCTCCCTCCTGCGTCTTATAGTCTTGTGCAGCAGGTGGATGACCGGGGGGTATTTTCATTTTGCATGTGTCCGGGAGGAATCATAGCACCGGCTGCTACCAGTGCTGGAGAAATAGTTGTAAACGGCTGGAGTCCTTCAAAGCGAAACAATCCTTTCGCCAATAGCGGTATGGTGGTAGCTGTAAGTGATAAAGACCTTCAGGGATTAGAAGAATACCCTGATAAAAAGCAACTAACCGGCCCTCTTTCCATGATGCATTTTCAGCAGTGGGTAGAGCAACGGTCTCATACTGCAGGCGGGGGAGGACAAGTAGCCCCGGCACAGCGTCTTTGCGATTTTACAGCGGATAGAGTGTCTGCTTCATTGCCCGCATGCTCGTATATCCCTGGGCTAAACAGCGTCGCTTTAAAAGATGTATTACCAGGCTTTGTTGCTGAAAGTTTGAAGCAGGCGCTGCGCGAATTCGGTAAGAAGATGAAAGGTTACGATACGAATGAGGCTGTATTGGTGGCTACCGAATCCCGAACTTCTTCGCCCGTAAGAATCCCCCGTGATCCTGAAACATTACAGCACCCTGATGTTAAAAACCTATATCCCTGCGGCGAAGGAGCTGGATATGCAGGAGGAATCATAAGTGCAGCTATGGATGGCGAGAAAATAGCGGATCTACTTGCTGTAAAGTACTCGTAATGGATTCCAGGAATCGATGCCTCCATCTTCGTCTTCGGCTTCCAGCGTTAACTTCAGCTGAATGCCTTCCTTCACCATTATAAACTCCTTACGGCAGGTTTTGTAACCTTTCTTTTCGAGTTGAATGGTAAATTCACCCGGCCGTATCTGTGGGAAAGTGAAAGTACCGGCAGCATCAGTTACCTTGACCTCTTTTTTACCCGGTTGCTTCAGGGAACTTACGGAAACTGTAACATCGCTTACCGGCTTTTTAGAATCGGTATCAGTAATGCTGCCTTGTACCGTACTGTCTCCGGGGTTCTTTTTACCTCCATTAGCCTTAACGGCAAACTGGCAGCACAGTGCAGTTATTATCAAAAGTATCCATCGAAAGCGTTTCATATAATAGTTTTAGGTGTATCAAACAAAGGGTTCTCAAGTGCCACTGCAAACTCACGCATAATTTCTTCCACCACAGATGCAGCGGGTCTTACATCTTTTACCAGTGCGCTTACCTGGCCAATCTCCAGTTCACCTTCATCCAGGTCTCCCTCAAACATACCCTTTTTTGCTCTTGCACGACCCAGTATTTCAGTCAACTCCGATTCTGATGCACCTCGAAGTTCTGCCTCACGTACCTTGATAAAAAAATTATTTTTAAGTAGCCTAACCGGAACCAGTTTCTTAAGACTTAGAAGAGTATCTCCTTCCCGGCTATCGACGATCATCTGTTTAAATCCCCGGTGGCAGGAAGCTTCTTCCGTGGCCGCAAACCGGGTGCCTATTTGTACACCGTTTGCACCTAGAACCATGGCAGACAACATCTGCCTTCCGGTTGCTATACCTCCCGCTGCTATTACAGGGATCTTTACAGCCTCCACTACCGCCGGCACCAGCACCATGGTAGTTGTTTCTTCCCGGCCGTTATGGCCACCGGCTTCAAATCCTTCAGCAACTACCGCATCGCATCCAGAGGATTCAGCCTTCAGCGCAAATTTACTACTACTTACCACATGTGCAACAGTAATTCCCTTTTCTTTAAGAATGGATGTATAACTGGAAGGATTGCCCGCGGAAGTGAATACTATTTTGACTCCTTCTTGTATGATGATCTCGATGTGCTTCTCGATATCCGGGTACATCAGCGGTATATTCACCGCAAAAGGTTTGTTAGTTGCAGCCTTGCATTTAATAATATGTTCCCGTAATACATTGGGATACATACTTCCGCTTCCTATCATGCCCAGGCCGCCGGCATTGCTTACCGCGCTGGCTAGTTTCCATCCGCTTGTCCATACCATGCCCGCCTGAACCAGTGGATAGGTAATATTGAATAAGCGGGTGATGGCGTTTGTCATATGCTCTCTAGCTTTTACCCAGGTCAATTTCGGTATTATCGCCAATATTCAGGGTTCTGCTCTCGCCCTTCACTTCCGTATCGCTTCCTATCAGTGATTGTGTGAGTACAATGTCTTGAAGATCGGAATAGGCACCGATAATGGCATCTTTTATAATGGAGTAGCTTATTTTAACTTTCTCTCCTATTGCGACGTTAGGGCCTATAATGGAATTGGAGATATCGCAGCCGGCGGCAATACTAACGGGTGGAATAATGATCGTGTTCAGCAACTGCCTATCATCAGAAATACTATGTCCAAATTTTTTCAGCAACGTGGCGTTGGTCTTTAAAAGCGATTCCTTTTTTCCGCAGTCGAACCAGTTCTGCACTTTATAAGGCTTTATTCGGGCACCCCGTTTTATCATGCATTCGATAGCATCCGTCAGGTTGTATTCGCCGAAACTCATCAGCTTGTTGGCAATATTGTTCTCCAGGCAGTCGAACAGAAACTTCGTCTCTTTAATCCGGTAGATACCTACAAGAGCCATATTGGATTTAGGAATATGCGGCTTTTCCACAACGCGGGAAATATACCCCTCTTCATTGAGTTCTGCCACCCCGAATTCCCGTGGATCATCCACCTTCTTTACGCCTAATACAGAATGGTTATTATCAAGTACTTCCTTTACATCGTATTCGCAGATGGAATCCCCTAAAACAATAAATACCTCATCTTCTCCTACAATGTGTTGGGTAAGTAAAATAGCATGACCAATACCATGGCGTTCATTTTGCTGCACGAAGTGGGTGATAAGATCAGGGTATTTTTCCTGTACATAATCCTGTATTTTATCTCCCAGGTAGCCAACAATGAAGATGAACTCGTTTATACCGGCTTCGTTAAGCTGGTCGATGATGATTCCCAGTATTGTTTTACCGGCAAGGGGAATTAGAGCCTTTGGTTGTGTATATGTATGAGGGCGCAGCTTGGTACCTGCTCCTGCGACCGGAATGATTGCTTTCATAAATTCTTTGCAAAGAAGTAGTGAAAGTACACAATTTATAGCAATCGGGGATTTGGTGGTGTAATGATTCGGAAATACCTTAGCGGCCATAAATAACTACCTGATTTAGTCATGCAAAGAGATTCGCAGATTTTTAATTTAATCGACAAAGAGCTGGACCGCCAGCGCAACGGAATAGAGCTAATTGCATCTGAAAACTTCACTTCGCTGCAGACATTGCAGGCTATGGGTACCGTTCCTGCCAATAAATATGCTGAAGGATATCCTGGAAAAAGGTATTATGGAGGCTGTGAAATCGTAGACCAGATAGAAACAATCGCAATAGACCGCTTAAAGAAAGTATTTAATGCAAGTTGGGCCAATGTGCAACCCCACAGCGGGGCTCAGGCCAATACAGCTGTTTTTCTAGCATGCCTTAAGCCGGGGGATAAAATCCTGGGGCTCGACCTGAGCATGGGAGGCCACCTTACACATGGTAGCGCTGCCAATTTCAGCGGTAAAATTTACCAGGCGTTCTTTTACGGGGTGAAGAAAGATACGGGTCTCGTGGATTACGAGCAGCTCGAAGCTACTGCCCGGGCTGAAAAACCTAAAATGATCATATGCGGAGCTTCAGCCTACAGCCGTGATTGGGATTATCAACGAATCCGGGCTGTCGCAGACGAAGTTGGGGCACTTGTGCTTGCCGATATAGCTCATCCTGCCGGCCTTATAGCAAAAGGACTGTTAAACGATCCCTTAGACCATTGTCATATTGTAACTTCCACTACCCATAAAACACTTCGTGGCCCCCGTGGAGGTATTATAATGCTTCGTCACGATTTCGAGAACCATTTCGGGATTAAAGATCCAAAAGGCAATACCAGAACCATGAGCGCCCTGCTGGATCTGGCCGTATTCCCGGGCGTTCAGGGAGGGCCCCTGGAACATGTGATTGCCGCTAAGGCAGTTGCTTTCGGGGAAATATTATCAGAGGATTTCAGCATTTATGCGAAGCAAATTGTAAACAATTCTCAGGCTATGGCCGCTGAATTTGTTAGAAGGGGGTACGATCTGATCAGCAACGGTACTGATAATCATCTAATGCTCATCGATTTGCGTAATAAAAATCTGACTGGAAAGAAAGCTCAGGAAGCACTGGACAGCGCTCATATTACTCTTAACAAAAACGCAGTTCCTTTTGACGATAAGAGCCCGTTCGTAACAAGTGGAATCCGGGTGGGTGTTCCTGCGGTTACTACGAGGGGCATGAAAGAAGCTGATATGCAGTCGATCGTGGACATGATGGACCGCGTCTTGATGAATGCCGACGACCAGAAAGTAATTGCCGATACAATACAGCAGGTTAATGAATTCATGAAACGTTTCCCGTTATATCCTGAATTATGATACAGAGAATACAAACAATATGGTTTGTGCTGGCGGCTGCCGCCGGCCTTTCAATGACGCAGCTTTCCATTTTTAATGCGACTGTTGCCGCTAATACCCGGCAGGAAGTGCTGGCAACACAAAGCTTATTGCTTTTTTCTGTTATTGTAGCCCTTAGCCTGATGGCTTTTGCCTGTATATTTCTGTTCAAGAATCGTACACTGCAGTTCAAGCTGGCCGTCACTGGAGTTATTGGCTCCATAGCAGCGGTTGCCATAGAAGTTTTTTTTATCGAGCAGTTTAAAACAGAAAAAGGAATAACAGTAGGTACTTATCAATGGGGAGCTCTTTTCCCGATTCTCATGATTATTTTCTTCTTCCTGGCAGCAAGGGGTGTATATAAAGACGAGAAACTGGTAAAGAGCCTTGATAGGCTTCGATAAGACTGATTTTAATTCATGAAAAAGCGTGTCAGACGCTCATTTCCTCCGTAATTAAAAAGAAAGGCTCTCAAAAGTTAGCAGATACCGTTTTTTTATATAATTTTGCTGCTCTATTTATCTCCTTCCTTCCAAAAACCAATCCCGTTTTCAGCTTACTTTTGAATTCACTCCTTTGAACGCCCTTCAAAAATCTCCGTGCTAGCACGCAGGGCTATCCTATTTCATTTAATTAATTCAATTGTAAACAAACAAAAATTTTCGTATGAAGAAAATTTACTTACTCGCTATTGCTAGTATTCTCATGCTATCTACTGGATCCGCCTTTGCTCAATCCTGCCAGGGAACTGCGTTCGCCCGAAATTTCAACATCGCCTCTCAATGTGTCGTATTTGTGCAGAACATGCCGGGAAACGCGGTAGTTGTTTTGACCGATGTAAATCTTGACATTATATCCAGTGCGACCACTACCGCCGATGGATTTGCCGTGCTGCCGTACTCATGCGATAGAGTCCCTGCAAAAGTGTCTGCCCTGTTGGGTGGATGTGTCGCTATAGTACCCCCACAGGCTGTATTACCGATCAAATTATCCGCATTCAATGCTGAATTGAAAGGTAATAATACCGTCCTTCTCAAATGGGTTTCTTCGCTTGAGCTAAGTAGTTTTAAATACGTAGTACAGAAAAGTAATGATGGTTTGAATTTTAGCGATATTGGAAGCGTTCCTGCAGCAGGAAACTCCGACAAGCCTCTTGGTTATTCTTTTGAAGATAAGGATTTCGTAAGCGGTGCTTCCTTCTTTCGCCTGAAGCAAGTGGATATTGACGGCCAGGTAGAATACTCAAAAATCGTATATGTAAATAACAAGAGTACATCTGGAA
>JACMJX010000014.1 GCA_014380425.1 Chitinophagaceae bacterium
AATATGAAATTGCCGAAGAACGGAACACCCACTTATTCCGGAAGCATCGCTACTGCAGATTTCGACATCGGTGCATTTATGGCGATCGCTCAACTCGGTAAGATCTCTTTTAACGGCAAAATAAAAGGAAGCGATTTTCGCCTTACCAACATGCAGGCGGAGCTGGATGGCAATATCAAGAACATAGGCTATAATGGTTATGTGTACAGGGATATTATAGTAAAAGGGACGCTTGCCAGAAAGATGTTCAATGGATCCTTCGATGCCAACGACCCCGAACTAAAAGCAAGCCTGAACGGACTGATCGATTTCAAAAACGAGTTGCCTCGTTTCAACTTTACCGCCTCCATAGACAAAGCGAACCTGCAGAAGTTGAATCTATACAGAGAAAACATCGACATTAAGGCACAAGTGGATTTCAATTTTACTGGTTCCAATATCGACAACTTTCTAGGCACTGCACGTATTCACCATGCCAGTATTCTAAAGAACGGTGAACAGGTAGACTTTGATTCTCTTTCGATCACTTCGACGCAGAACGGGCGCTCCAGGATCATCGATGTAAACAGCAACCAGTTCGACGTGCATCTTGACGGGGAATTTTCTCTATATGACCTGCCTAACACTTTTCAAACCTTCCTCAACCGCTATTACCCGAGCTATATCAACCCGCCAACACGAGAGCTACAGAATGAGAACTTCAGTTTTATAATCAATACGAGAAAAGTGGATGATTACCTTGACTTGGTTGACAAACACCTCAAGGGCTTTAATGACGCTACTATAAGTGGCTACATCAATTCGGATGAAACCCGCCTTGGGTTGAAAGCAAATGTTCCGAATTTTAGTTATAAGACTGTTTCTTTTAACGAGGTAAGTGTAGACGGATCGGGAACGATGGATACACTTCTGCTGAGTACACAAGTGAAAGAAGTGGTGGTGAACGACAGTCTTCGCTTTCCCGGAACGACCGTCAACATTCAGTCTGCTCAGGACGTATCCGATATTACCATTAATACGAGCGCAAATAGAACCTTGAATGCGGCCAATATTTCCGGGCAGGTTCAAACCCTAAGGGATGGTGTAAGAATTCTTTTCAATCCTTCCAGCTTCGATATCAATGGCAAAGAATGGAAGATCGATAAAGACGGTGAAATCATCCTGAGCCGGGAACTTATTACTTCCGACGGGCTCCGCATCTATAATGAGGAACAGGAAGTGTATGTAACCACCACTCCCAGCTCCACTACCAATGCGAACGATATCCTGATAGCACTCAAGAAGATTAATATTGGTGACTTTACACCTTTCTTTATAAAGAATAACCGGATGGAGGGGCTGCTTTCGGGTAGCATCGTAATCACGGATCCATTTGGTAAAATGCTTGCTGATGGCAAGATAGAAACGGAACAATTCCGGCTGGATGATGATTCCATAGGGCAGGTACAGATCAATCCGTCTTACTCTGCAAGTTCCGGTAAAGTAAGTTTCGAGGTGCTGTCGAACAACAAGGATTATAATTTCACCGCAAGTGGATTTTATAATACGAAAGACAGCATAGAACAGGAGTTGGAGATTTCTACCCGCTTCGAAAACACCAATATCAATCTGCTGGAGAAATACCTTGGCGCCATCTTCTCCCGGATAGAAGGAAAAGCTACCGGCGATCTTCGGATCTCCGGGCCCCTGAAGAAGCTTAAATACCTGGGCGCTATCGAGTTAAAAGACGGCGGGCTGCTCGTGAATTACACCCGCTGTTATTACAAAATACCCCAGGCCGTCATCAGGTTCGCAGACGGGTATATCGACTTTGGCAGCTTCAGCATTCGCGATACGCTCGATAATAAAGCTGATATTACCAACGGGAGGCTATATCATGAGGGCTTCAATAACCTCGCTTTTGATTTTAATCTTCGTACCAATCAGCTATTGCTACTTAATACCACTTCTGCCGACAACAAGTTATTTTACGGGAATGTAGTAGGGAAAGCTACGGTAAGTTTCAGAGGCCCCTTGCAGGATATGAAGATGACAATACGCGGTGAACCTACCGACACTTCAAATATCTACCTGCCTATTGGAAGCAGCCGGGAAAGCGGGGAAGCGGATTTCCTGGTGTGGAAAGTGTACGGTACCGAAATGCAACCCCAATACGCAGGTACTGCCGGCGGAGATCTTACCGTATCTCTGGATATCAATGCCAATCGTTATGCCAATATGTATGATATCCTAGACGGGCTCACGGGTGATGTTATCAGAGCTAAAGGGAGTGGCAATATTCAAATTACAGTGGGCACCAATGAAAACATGACGATGGAAGGCAGACTGGATGTAGATGAGGGTGACTACACATTCTCGTTCCAGGCAATTAAAAAGCGCTTCCAGCTAAAGCAGAATGCCGGCAATTATATTTCATGGAGTGGAGATCCAACCGATGCCACCATCAATATAGTGGCGGAATATTTCGCTGATAACGTTCGCTTTAAAGATCTCGGTATCGCAGACAATTCCTCAGGCAGTCTCCTAATAAGCAATAAGGAAGTTCTTAACTACAGTGGAAGGATTATAGTGGTTGCAACGCTTAAAGACAAGCTAACCGCCCCGGTTATCAGCTTCAGGCTAGAACTGCCGCCTAATAGTCCTCTTAAGAATGACCAGGAAGCGCTCTCGATCTTCCGCCAGATTCAGGGCGACGTGAATGAGTTGAACAAACAGGTTTCCTTCCTCATCGTCTTCAATCGCTTTGGGCCACTTACGTCCAACAGGGGTGCTTCAGCAAATATCGCCAATGCAGCTTTTGAAGGGATTATCGTAAACAGCCTCTCTGGCTATGTTTCGAAAGCCCTTACTTCCGAATTCTCTAAAATCATGCGATCATTATTTAAAGACGAAGGTTTAAAGATCAATATCAACGCGTCGTTCTATAACGGTACCAACCTGGTAGACAACCTTGGCAACGCCCAGCTTACGCTGCCGGATAGAACAAATGTGAATGTTTCCATAGCAAAAAGTTATATGAATGAACGGCTAACTTTTGTAGTTGGCAGTGCGCTGGATTTAGGCCTCAACACTGCCCAGCAAAGCCAGTCCTCTTTTCAGTTTCTCCCCGATGTAACTGCTGAATGGAAATTGTCTCAGGATGGCAAGTTTCGGCTCTCGTTTTTCTACCGGGATAGCTATAGCTATATCTCCGGAAGGTCAAGAAACCGCTCAGGGACCGGTATATCCTACAGAAAGGAGTTCGATCGTATCGATGAATTGTTCAGGAAGAAAAAGAAGAAACAGGAGCCGTAGCACTATTTCAGAATCCTCAGGATTTCATGCCCCAGCTTATCTCTTTTGGTAGTGAGATACTTTTCGTTATGAGGGTTGGGAGTTATTTCTATCGGAACCGTGTCCACGATCTCGATACCATATCCTGAAAGCCCTGCCCTTTTCTTAGGATTATTACTTATAAGGCGAAGCCTGGTTATACCGAGGTGCCGCAGGATCTGCGCCCCTACCCCATAATCCCGCTGATCCATAGGGAAGCCCAGATGCAAGTTTGCTTCCACCGTATCCATCCCCTGCTCCTGCAGCTGGTAAGCTCTTAATTTATTGATCAGCCCAATACCCCTGCCCTCCTGGTTCATGTAGAGAATGGCTCCCTTGCCTTCGTTTTCTACCATCTGCATGGCTCCATGCAATTGCTCCCCACAGTCGCAGCGGAAAGAACCGAGGATATCTCCGGTAAAGCAAGAAGAATGCACCCTCACCATAATAGGCTCGTTTTTCTCCCAGGTGCCCTTTATGAGAGCAAGGTGCTCACTGCCGCCACTTTTTTCTTTGAATGCAACAAGTTTAAAATTCCCGTATCGAGTAGGCATCTCCACACGTACAATTTCGTCTATTAAGGATTCGGCTTTTAAACGGTATTCTATCAGATCTTTTATGGAGATCAGTTTAAGGTCAAACTTTTTCGCTATTTCAACCAGCTCCGGTAGTCGGGCCATGGTGCCATCTTCATTCATGATCTCCACCAGCACTCCTGCAGGCACAAGCCCCGCCATTCTGGCCAGGTCTATTGCCGCTTCGGTATGGCCTGACCTGCGCAGCACACCACCACTCTTGGCTCTAAGAGGAAAAATATGGCCCGGCCTGCCCAGTTGCTCGGGCTTTGTGGCAGGGTCGATAAGCGCCTGAATGGTCTTCGACCGATCCTTTGCAGAAATACCGGTACCACAATCGGGTCCCAACAGATCTACCGAAACGGTAAATGCCGTTTCATGGAGCGCAGTATTGTTGTTTACCATCAAACCTAACTGCAGCTCTTCGCAGCGCTGTTCTTCCAGTGGAACACAGATCAGTCCCCTGCCGTGAAGGCTCATAAAGTTTACCACTTCAGGGGTTGCGTGTTGTGCTGCAATAATAAAGTCGCCTTCATTCTCACGGTCTTCATCGTCTACCACTATAATCATTTTCCCCTTCCTGATATCACTTATGGCACTTTCTATGGTGTTTAACATTACAATAAAGATTTATACAAAGTTAATTTGAAAGTTTCAGTCTTCCTTCTCGTCGCTACTATAACAAAAAAAGCGGGTTTGTGTTGTGTACTATTCTTGTATCGGCTAAAATAACTACCTCTTCATTGTTATCCCCAAAAGGGGGACAGGCAGGTTTTGAAATACAGTATCTATGTAAGATATTTGATAATAAATCAACGAATGGCCCAAGCTGACTACAGTCATTTCACTATAGGAGTGGAAGAAGAATACATGGTAATGGATCCTCGCACACGGGAACTTAAAAGCCACGAGCAATTTATAGTAAAGGAGGGTGAAAAACGGCTGAAGGGGCGGGTAAAAGCTGAAATGCACCAGGCCGTTGTGGAAGTAAGTACCGGCATATGTAAGGATATAGATGAAACTCATGAAGATATCCGTAATCTCCGAACGGTTATCTCGAACATCGCGTCGGAATCCGGTTTTCTCGTTGGCGCTGCAGGCACGCATCCTTTCAGCCCCTGGGAACAGCAGCTGATTACCGATCATGCACGCTATAGCGAGATCATCAACGAATTACAGCAAGCTGCACGCAGTAATCTTATTTTCGGCCTGCATGTTCATATTGGCATGGAAAACCGGGGAATGGCCAATCATATCGCCAATTCCACCCGCTATTTTATTCCACATATTTTCGCACTCAGCACTAATTCACCTTTCTGGGAAGGAAGGTACACCGGGTATAAAAGTTACCGTACAAAGATCTTCGACAAGTTTCCCCGCACCGGCATCCCCGAAATGTTCGATAGCATTGAAGAATACGACAGGTATGTCAAGTTGCTGGTAAAAACAAACTGTATCGACAATGCAAAGAAGATCTGGTGGGATATTCGGGTGCACCCGGTGTACAATACCGTGGAATTCAGAATATGCGATATCCCTCTGACCGCTATTGAAAGCACCACGATTGCAGCGCTTTTTCAGGCAGTATGTGCCAAGATCTATAAGCTGCGAACGAAGAACATGAACTTTATACAGTACGGCCGGCATCTTATCAATGAAAACAAATGGCGGGCAAGCCGCTACGGCATCGATGGTAAAATGGTCGATTTCGGTAAAGAGGAAGAAGTAGATACTAAAATACTGATCAGCGAACTACTTGATTTTATAGACGATGTAACAGACCCCCTAGGCAGCCGGCATATCACGAGTCTCGTGGCTCCTCTTATGCAGCTTGGAACGGGCGCTGACAGACAGCTTACTATCTTTAACCAAACGGGAAAACTCGAAGACGTTGTAGATTACATCGCCGGTGAATTCCTGTCTACCCCCGCCACCTTATCCGCTTTCAAAGCCCCGTAAGCTATAATGGTGCTGAATAGCATCAGGAGGGAACCCAGCAGAAACGGCGCCCCTGCAAAATGAATGGGCGCAGAGGGTTTTGTAAACAAAGCGAATGTATTGGTCATTACCAAGGGTCCTACGATGGAAGTAAGGCTCATAAGGCTTGTTAATGCCCCTTGAAGCTCACCCTGCTCGTTGGCGGGTACATAGCCCGCTATAATCGATTGCAGGGCTGGGCCTGCTATGCCACCCAGGCAGTATGGTATCATAAATGCAAATAACATCCAGCTCTGCGCCGCAAAAGCAAATAGTAACAGGCCAATGGTATAAAAGCCGAGGCCAATGTACACACTCTTTTCGTTACCAATCCTCGGATTCACTACTCTTATCAGCCCGCCCTGAACCAGCGCCACCAGTAAACCGAAAGCACCCAGGGATATCCCGTTCATCGTTTCGTTCCAACCAAAACGGGCAATAGTGAAGAATGTCCAGTTACTCTGAACGGCGTGAGCAGCCAGATATACAAGAATCAGGCAGCCAATCAGTTTTCCGATACCAGGGTACTTCTTAAGCTGCGTGAATGCTCCAAAAGGATTTGCCCTCTTCCACTCGAAAGCCCTCCTGTTATCTTTGGAAAGCGATTCGGGCAACACGAAAAAGCCATAAGTGGCATTGGCAAGGCTTAATCCGGCGGCTACCATAAAGGGAATACGGGAACCGAACTGCCCTAATAAACCGCCTATTACCGGCCCTATTATGAAGCCGAGGCCGAAAGCTACTCCTATCAATCCAAAATTCTGTGCCCTGTTCTTCTCAGTACTTACATCTGCTATATAGGCAGAAGCAGTGGTGAAAGAGGCGCCCGTAATACCTGCGATTATCCTGCCTACAAACAGCCAGCCAATAGTAGGTGCGAAAGAAAGAAAGATATAATCGACCCCGAAACCAAGCAGGGAAAACAGCAATATCGGCCTCCTGCCATATTTATCACTCAGATTCCCCATTACCGGAGAAAACAGGAACTGCATAACGGCATAAGCAAAAGTGAGAATGCCACTCCATTGCGAGGCAGTACTCACATCTCCCTGAATCAGCTCCTCGATAAGCTTTGGCATTACTGGCAAAATAAGCCCAAGACCCGCCACATCTATCAATAGCGTAAGAAAAATAAAAGCCAATGCATTTTTACTTGATGCTGCCATAAGGACTCATTTTGAGGACTGCAAAGTTGCGGATTTGAAAGCAGACGACCATAAAATAAAACATTCTATTTTTCAAACATTTCATCATCGTTAACAATGAGGTAATATTCACATAATGTTGTGTTCATATTTAATTGCAATCTTTGTAAATGAAGGATAAAAAGAGAAAAGTTGACATTCTTGTTCTTTCAGATATTCACCTCGGCACCTACGGATGTCGCTCCAAAGAACTACTACACTACCTCAGAAGCATCAATCCCAAAAAAATAGTACTCAACGGCGATATCATCGATATCTGGCAATTCAGTAAACGCTACTGGCCTAAAAGCCACATGAAAGTGGTGAGGCATATCATGAACTGGGTAAGCAAGGGCAAAAAGACTTACTACATCCCTGGCAACCACGACGAAATGCTGCGCAAGTTCGCGGGCTTCAAAATGGGCTCTTTTCATATCGTCAATAAACTGGTACTGGAACTGGAAAACGATGAAACAGCCTGGATCTTTCATGGTGATGTGTTCGACGTGACCATGCAGCATTCCAAGTGGCTGGCGCGCCTCGGCGCGATCGGGTATGACAGCCTGATCCTGATTAACAGCTTTGCCAATTTCATCTCCGAAAAGGTGTTTAATAAAGGAAAGTTATCGCTCTCCAAAAAGATAAAGAACAGCGTTAAAACAGCGGTAAAATTCATTAATAATTTCGAGCAGACCAGCGCGGAAATAGGTATCATGAATGGTTACAATTACGTTGTGTGCGGCCATATTCACCATCCCGAAATCAGGGATATCAGTACCGATAAAGGCACTATTACCTATCTCAATTCGGGGGACTGGATAGAAAACCTCTCTTCTCTTGAATATACAAATGGCAAATGGACCCTGTACCGGTTTAGTGAAGATGCAGCAATGGACATGTCTTTACCGCTCATCATCGAAGCCGAAGAATTATCGAACAACGAGATATTCAACAACCTTTTGCAGGAATTTAAGCTGATGAAACAATGAGAATACTTTATGCCATACAGGGTACCGGCAATGGCCATCTGAGCAGGGCGAGAGATATCATACCCATCCTTCAGAAAAAGGGCGACCTGGATATTCTTGTTAGCGGCATTTCCTCTACTGTAGAACTTCCCTATCCGATCGATTACCGTTTCAGAGGATTGAGTTTTGTATTTGGTAAAAAAGGCGGCATCGATCTTCTGGAGACTTATAAGAAAAGCAATGTACGTAAACTGCTAAAGGAGATAAAGAGCCTGCCGGTGGGTAAGTACGATGTGGTAATAAGCGACTTTGAACCCGTGTCATCCTGGGCCTGCCACATGCACAATAAGCCATGCATCGCGCTGAGCCATCAGTCGGCGGTGATGAATCCCCGCAGCCCTCAGCCAAAGCATAGCGACATAATAGGCAATATCGTACTAAAGAGATATGCGCCGGCTACCACCCATTACGGTTTTCATTTCAAGTCGTACGACGAAAATATCTTCACACCCGTTATCCGGCAGCAGGTAAGAGCCCTGCGGCCTGCCAACCTGGGGCATTACACGGTTTACCTGCCTTCGTATAGCGACAAGCGCATCATAAAGATACTTAGCGAATGCAAAGACGAGAGCTGGCATGTGTTCTCCCGTCACTCTGAAGAACAGTATGCAGAAAAGAATGTGATAGTATTTCCTATAAATAATGAAGCCTTTATAAGAAGCCTGGCTACATCGGAAGGTGTACTGTGCGGCGCAGGCTTCGAAACTCCGGCAGAAGCGCTTTATCTCAAAAAGAAGCTCCTGGTGATTCCCATGAAAAAGCAACTGGAGCAGCATTGCAACGCAGCCGCTCTTGAAGAGATGGGCGTGCCGGTGATCAAAAGTCTTAAACTAAAACATCTGCCTGCAATCATGGATTGGGTTCGTTCTTCCAAAATCATTGAAGTAAATTACCCCGATACCACGGAACAAATCATCGATAACATTCTGGAAGCATCCCTGGCAAGCAAATACCAGCTGCTTCCTGCCTGATACAGGAAATGTTAATTTCACAAGCTGACCATTTTGAAGCATACTTTTCATTATTTTCATGTCTCAAAACAAAAACCATGATAAAATTAGTATCCCTCGTTGCTTTTGCGGCTCTTTCAATAACCTGCTTTACGGCAAGTGCGCAGGACCAGGACAAATCGAAACGTCCGAGCCCCTTGGTAGCAGTATCTCAAACCATTACCGGAAGTAAGACAGTAAAGATCGAATACGGCCAGCCTTCCGTGAAAGGGAGAACTATAGGCAAAGACCTGGAACCAAAGGCAGGTGAAGTATGGAGAGCAGGTGCCAATGAAGCTACTACATTTGAAGTAAGCAAAGATGTAACGGTGGAAGGAAAAGCACTGCCTGCAGGCAAATATGCTGTATTCATGATCGATAATGGTGATGAATGGACCATTATATTCAATAAGACATGGAAAACATGGGGCGCTTATGACTATGAAAAGAATAAGGCAGAGGATGCCCTTCAGGTAAAAGTAAAAGCTGGAACAAGCACTCCGCCTTCGGAAAAACTTACTTATACCATTGCTAAAGATGGCACTGTTGCACTTGGATGGGGTGAAAAGCAAGTAAAGTTTGTAGTGAAATAAAATATCGGCTACATTTAAAATACTAAAACCTCCTGCTCCTTATCGGTGATAAAGAGACAGGAGGTTTTCCTTTCGATTACTTATCAGGCTACTGCCTTTGTTTTCTTCTTTACGTTCAAAGCCTCGTCTATTGCTTCCTTTAATGTTTTCAGTGTTATATTACCTTTCACCTCTTTTCCATTGATGAAAAAGGCAGGAACATCTTTTATACCCAACTGCAGCCCCTCATTCAGATCGTCCTGTACATTCCAGCCGAATTTTCCATTGATCAGGTTATTCAAGAAATCCTTATTAGTGGTGCCGATCTCTTTCGCGTAAGACTTGAGGCTGATAGTCCCCAGGTTTTTACGATTACTCAAAATGATCTCGTGCATTTCCCAGAATTTCCCCTCCTGCGACGCCGCTATGGCCGCTTCGGCAGCTTTATGCGCTTTCTGGTGAATCTTTACAAGTGGGAAATGCCTGAAGTTGAAATTCACTCTTCCTTCATATGTTTCCATAATCTCCTTGACAACCGGGTGAATCCTTGCACAGGCCTCACTTTCATAATCACCGAATTCCGTTATGGTAACCGGAGCATCCGGGTTCCCAATGATAATTTCCTTTGGCCCTTTTATCGGAACCTCATCTTTCTTACTTTTCATAAAACCCCTGTTTTTACGTGTTAAATGGCAGCAACTGCTTCAAATAACGGCTTAAAAACCGTAACTACCAATAATAACATAGAATTTACTTAAATGTTCAGTTTATAAGCCTTGTTATTGGAATAATTCCAAGACCGGGACTGCATCCATTTGTATCTTCATGTATTAATACCGTGCCACTCAAATATTTAATTTACAGTTGCGATATGGGTAGATAAACTCTTTAGGGGTCGACAAAGTAAAGATCATCCCAACCCATTTCATAGAGCAGAGCTTAATGTTATCCGAGAGTCTCTACATTCGGAAGAGGGGTATCTATAGTTAGGATCGTCATTTTTGGTAATTGTACAATCCACGTAAACCATAAATCGCCGTAAAAAAGATTTGCTCAGAAAGCCACAACTCCTATCTTTGCCATCCCAAAAACTTCAGCTTACAAGTCGAAGTTTTAAGGATCGGTAGTTCAGTTGGTTAGAATGCCGCCCTGTCACGGCGGAGGTCGCGGGTTCGAGTCCCGTCCGGTCCGCCTTCAAAATTGGTTAAAACCCGCGCCAGGCGCGGGTTTCGTCGTTTTAAGGATCAATTTACGGGTCCGCCGCTTCACCAGGTGTCCTCTTACTTTTCCCGCATAAAAAATTGATAGTCAGACACTTATACAAAAGACTAAGTTGTGTAACCTATATTCTTTTGTGGTAACCCTGGCGGATACCAAGATTCCGTGAGATTTTGGTATCCTAAATCTGCTATAACCCAAGCCTACATTGAATTGTAGTAAATTTAAATAGCAGACCTTTTCTTATGAGATTTAATTCCTCATCATTCAAATTCATCAG
>JACMJX010000204.1 GCA_014380425.1 Chitinophagaceae bacterium
ACTAACAACTGTAAGTTTTCGTGCGCGTCAAAGGAATTCAGTCAAATACTACAGTCGGTCTAAAGAAGACCGCTGTTTTTGATAAATTCTAAAATAAAGCCTGTATTGCCTTGTAAAAAGAGAAGTTTCCCGGATACGGGGCGTTTATTTAAATAAAATTTAAATATATAGATTTGTGTATCAACAAACGATTGCAAGCTATGTCTCTATCAGTTATGCCAACTGCACCGGCCCGGTTAGCCGATGCCGGAATCAGTCCCCGTAATACGATCCACTATCAGCTCACCCCGGAAGAACTTATACAGGATACCCTGAGAATGTGTGAAGGCGTGCTGAATGATACGGGTGCACTGGTGATTCAGACAGGGGAGTTTACAGGAAGGAGCCCAAAAGACAAATTCATTATAAAAGATGCCATTACATCCGATACCGTCCATTGGAACGAATTCAACCTGCCGCTGGATGAAAAATACTTTGCGATAATTCACAAAAGAGTAACCGACCATCTCAATAACAGGCAGGAATTGTGGGTACGCGACTGCTATGCTTGCGCCGACCCCAGGTACCGTCTCAACATCCGGGTGGTTAATGAGAAACCGGGCAATAACCTGTTCGCGTACAACATGTTTCTGCGGCCCGCAGAAGAAGAGCTGGAGAGCTTCGTACCGGAATGGCATATTCTCTCCGCCCCGGGGTTGAAGTTAGATGCACTGGAATGCGGAACCCGGCAACATAATGCCGCTATCGTTAGCTTTAAACATAGAATGATCCTCATCGCGGGTTCAGGTTATACGGGAGAAATGAAAAAAGGTATTTTCTCTGTGCTCAACTTCATCCTTCCGCATAAGGAAAAAGTGCTCAGCATGCACTGCTCCGCCAATATGGGTGAAAAGGGTGATACCGCTGTTTTCTTTGGTCTTAGCGGCACAGGCAAAACAACACTCAGCACCGATTCGAAGCGCAAACTGATAGGTGACGACGAACATGGCTGGACAAAGGACGGCATCTTTAACTTTGAAGGTGGATGTTATGCAAAAACAATCGATCTCAGCGCGGACAAGGAGCCTGAAATCTTTCAGGCCATACGGGCAGGAGCTTTGGTAGAAAATACTGTCTTTTATCCCGGCACCAACAAGATTAATTTTGCCGATAAGTCGGTTACTGAAAACACCCGGGTATCGTATCCACTGGATTTTATAAGTAATGCCATTGAACCCTCGATTGGTAGTATTCCCGAGAACATCTTCTTTCTTACCGCAGATGCTTACGGTGTACTACCGCCGATATCCAGGCTCGATCCCGGACAGGCCATGTACCAGTTCATTTCAGGTTATACAGCAAAAGTAGCTGGTACGGAAGCTGGGGTTACGGAGCCCAAAGCTACGTTTAGTGCCTGCTTCGGTGCGCCTTTTCTACCTCTGCACCCCGGCCAGTATGCTGAAATGCTGGGTGACAAAATGAGGGAACACCGTGTAAAAGTATGGATGATCAATACCGGCTGGAGCGGAGGAAGCTATGGCACCGGCAGCCGGATCAAACTGGCTTATACCCGTGCCATGATTGCCGCCGCGCTGGAAGGAAAACTCGATACTGCCGAATACCAGAAGCACCCCGTGTTCGGCATGCAGATGCCCCTCACCTGCCCTGGCGTGCCTTCGGAACTACTGAACCCTCGCAATACATGGGCGGATAAAGAAGCTTACGATGCCGCTGCAAAAAATCTTGCATCGCAGTTTATCGCCAACTTCTCTAAATATGCAGATAGGGTTACGGAGGAGACGAAAGCTGCAGCTCCCGGGATGTAGACCAATTAATTATGCGTTTCATAAATAATAAAGACCGGGGTATATGTCCCCGGTCTTTATTATTTATAGCTTGACAATTTATTTAAAGTAAAAACCTTACACCATTGTAAATCCTTCCAGAAATTTGGTATTAAAATCACCGCTTCTGAAACGCTCATCTTTCATGAGTTGCAGATGAAAGGGGATGGTTGTCTTGATACCCTCGATCACATATTCACTTAATGCGCGATGCATCGTATCGATAGCTTCATTGCGTGTTCTTGCTACGGCAATGATCTTCGCTATCATCGAATCATAATAAGGCGGAATGGTATAACCCGCATACACATGCGAGTCGACTCTTATACCGTGCCCCCCTGGCTGGTGCAGCACTGTTATCCTTCCGGGTGAAGGTCTGAAATCGTTATAGGGATCTTCCGCGTTGATGCGGCATTCGATGGCGTGCATCTGTGGTTCATAATTCTCACCGCTGATCGCTTCGCCTGCCGCTATCTTGATCTGCTCTTTGATGAGATCGAAGTTAACGACTTCTTCCGTTACGCAATGCTCCACCTGTATCCGCGTATTCATCTCCATGAAGTAGAAATTGCGGTGCTTGTCTACGAGAAATTCTATAGTACCTACACTTTCATAATTGATTGCAGAAGCCGCTTTAATGGCAGCTTCTCCCATTCTCTTTCTCAATTCGGGCGTCATGAATGGAGAGGGAGATTCTTCCACCAGCTTCTGATGGCGCCGTTGAATGGAGCAGTCGCGTTCGCTTAAATGACATACGGTGCCATACTGATCTCCAGCTACCTGAATCTCGATATGACGCGGCTCCTCCACGAACTTCTCCATATAAATACCATCGTTCTTAAATGATGCCGCAGCTTCCATCTTCGCGGTGGTGTAGGCTTTTTCCATTTCCGCCTCCGACGATACCACCCTCATACCCTTTCCACCGCCGCCGGCCGTAGCTTTTAATATCACAGGGTACCCTACTACTTCCTTGGCAAGCTTGATGGCCTGCTCCACGCTTTCGAGCAATCCCTCACCACCAGGCACTACCGGCACTCCGGCCTTTATCATCGTTTCTTTTGCCGTTACCTTATCTCCCATCGAGTTGATCATGGCCGGCGAGGGCCCAATGAATTTAATTCCATGCTCACCACAGATCTCCGCGAACTTTGCATTCTCGGCAAGAAATCCATATCCCGGGTGAATGGCATCGGCATTCGTTATTTCAGCCGCCGCCATAATGCGGGGTATATTCAGGTAAGAATCTGAGCTTGTAGGCTTGCCGATACAAACGGCTTCGTCGGCAAATTTAACGTGAAGACTGTCCTTATCTGCCGTTGAATAAACAGCAACGGTCTTAATGCCCATTTCCCGGCAGGTGCGTATTACGCGTAAAGCAATCTCGCCCCTGTTGGCTATCAGAACTTTTTTAAACACAGTATATTATTATAGGTTAATCATTCCGGCTCTACGAGAAATAGTGGCTGGTCGTACTCAACCGGAGAGGCGTCGTCGACAAGTACTTTCACTATTTTGCCGGCTACCTCGCTTTCGATCTCATTAAATAACTTCATCGCTTCGATGATGCATACTACCTTGCCGACCGTAACTTCATCACCTACATTAAGAAAGGAAGGTTTGTCGGGCGAAGGACTCCTGTAAAAAGTACCGATCATAGGGCTTTTTATAGTAACCAGGTTGGGATTGATGGATTCAATAAGCTGTTTCGGTTTTTCCAGGCCGGTTGCGGTAGCTGCAGGCAGGGTAATCTGAGGCTGCGCAGGCGGAGGCGAATAAGAAGGCATTGCAGAAGAAGAACTGATCACCTGGGTTACCTGATCCTGTTTCTGACGAATCGTTAATTTGAATCCTTTCTCCTCAATCGATACTTCTCCAATATTTGATTTGTTGATCATCCGGATCAACTCCTGAATCTGTTTGAAATCCATTAGTTAGGAATTTTCTTTAGATAATGGGGCTTAGTAGGGTCAAATGTAAGGTTTTTGCTCGGACTTAAGCCTCTTTTACCCGTTCTACATAATCACCCGTTTTTGTATTCACCCGAATCAGTTCTCCTTCGTTTACGAACAGCGGCACCATTACGGTGGCACCCGTCTCTACCGTAGCCGCTTTAAGCGTTCTTGTAGCCGTATCTCCTTTTACACCGGGCTCACTATAGGTAACCAAAACTACGATCTTGTCGGGCAGCTCCACACTCATCGGAAGATCCGTTTCCGTATTGATCGACACCACCACTTCCTGTCCGTCTTTCAGGAACTGCGGTGCATCTATCATCGTGTCTGCAAGTACGATCTGCTCGAAGTTCTCCGTATCCATGAAATTATAACCACCTTCATCTTTATACAGAAACTGGTAGGGTTTTTTCTCCACACGAACAGGATAGATGGTCTCGCCACTGTTCCAGGTCAACTCGATCGTGCGGCCGTTATCCAGGCCCTTAAGCTTTGCCCACACCTTGGCTGCGGCCCTTGCGGTCTTGTTCTGCCCGAATTCCACCACAGAATACAGGATGCCGTCAACTTTGATGATCAGGCCCCTGCTCATGTCTGCTGTTGTTGCCATAAAAATGCTTTTAGTTTATAAAGTGCGGCGGCAAATGTAAGGAAAAAACATTAAAAGGGTTCGGGCACTCTTCACACCGCATTATCCTATTGTTCTATGAAATGAACGGCCTCTTCCGGGGTAAGTACGGCAAGTTCACTTCTTTTGAAGTCCTTTACATTCCTGGTAACGATGGCATTCATTTTTCTTTGTGAAAATGCCGTGAAATATTGAATAGCATCTTCAAAATCTCCAAAATCTGATTTTATAGCAGCCGTAATAACAGCTTTTGTAACATCTAATGTTTCGGTAATTGACTGAAGATCTTCCAGCATATTGAGCAATTGCTTATGAGAATTACTTTTCCTGATAATATAGTAGATGTTGGAATAAGAAAGGGCCGACAGGTATAAGCGGGCTTTGCCTTGTTCCGCGTACTCGAACAGGAGAGCTGCATTCGCAGAAAACGGAAAGCGATCAGCTAAGGCATCTATCACAACATCGGTATCGAGGAATAAATTTTTCAAAGCCCATGTTTTCTATTGATTTCTTCCTCCAACATCTGTTTGTAATCATAACCTTGCTCCAGTTTTACCGACCCTACCAACCGTTTGGTACGAGGCGAAAAGTTCTTTTTCATGAGCTGTTGGCTCGTGAGCGCTTTTAAATAACTTTCTACCAGTTCCGAAAGACTTCTCCCTTTCAGATGCGCGTATTTTTTGGCCGATTCTATTACTTCTTGTTCTACGCTAAGTGTTAACTTTGTAGTCATGCTTACGTGTTTTATTAATTATAAAGATACGTACATTTAAGAATATATTCAATAGCCTTGCAGAGGAAATTTCAGCAAGTTTGCTTACTGCGGCTTGACAATACTTACATTTGAAAAAAAACCTGATGAAATCGCTCCTCTTGTTACTACTCCCATTTTTCATTACCGCAACTACGCTCGCCCAGGGAACGGAGGCAACTCCTTCAGAGCGCTTCCCCTCTCTTCCTCCGTTTACAATACAGGGCCTCGACAGCAGCAATTTCACAAAAGCCGATCTCTCCAAAAACAAGAAAACGCTTATCATGTATTTCAGCCCGGGGTGCGACCACTGCCAGCACGAAACGGAAGCTTTACTAAAAGACATTGAACTTTTTAAAGACGTGCAGATCGTAATGGCAAGCTATCAGCCTATAGAAGAAATAGCAGGCTTTCACAAAAAGTACAACCTGGCAAATTACCCGCAAATAAAGATCGGCAGAGATACCAAC
>JACMJX010000205.1 GCA_014380425.1 Chitinophagaceae bacterium
CGGAACAATCTTGAAATAAGATTGAACGATACGGCCACGGAAACGCACTTATATGGCCTGTATCTCGTTGCCGGCAATCAGCTTACGGATAATCATACGTCGATCGAGCACAGACATCCTGGGTGCCGGAGCAACGAAATGTATAAAGGTGTGCTGATGGATAATGGCAAGGCCGTTTTTAACGGTAAAGTGTTCGTAAAAAGGGAAGCGCAGCAAACCAATGCCTTTCAGCAGAACAACAACCTGCTCCTGAGCGATAAGGCCCAGGTGTATGCAAAGCCTCAGCTAGAGATCTTCGCTGATGATGTAAAATGTAGTCATGGTTGCACTGTTGGTCAATTTAACCCCGATTCCCTGTTTTATCTTCAGTCCAGGGGTATCGGAGCCAACGCAGCAAAAAAGATGCTGGTGGAAGCATTCATGTTCGACGTAACCGAAAAAATAAACAATGAGGCAGTGAAGCAACACGTGCAGGAGCTTATTTATAAGAAGATGGGCACGTCTTCCACTGCATCCTTTAATTAATAATTTATGATAACCTCAGTACTCAATACCGCGGAATTAAGAAAAGACTTTCCCTTGCTGGAACAGAGTGTAAACGGTAAAAAGCTCGTTTACCTCGATAATGCCGCCACTACACAAAAGCCGAAGGAAGTATTGGAAGCGCTTAACACCTATTACGAGGAATACAACAGCAATGTACATCGGGGCGTACATCTGCTTAGCCAGAAAGCAACGGATGCTTATGAAGCTGCGCGTACGAACGTGGCAGCATTCATCAATGCAAAGCACTCCCATGAAGTGATTTTCACGAGAGGCACCACAGAAGGAATCAACCTGATATCGAATACCTTCGGAAGAATGTTTCTGCAAAAAGGAGATAGTATCCTCATTACGGCCATGGAGCATCACTCTAATATAGTACCCTGGCAAATGATCTGTGAAGAAAGAGGAGCCACATTAAAGGTGCTGCCGATAGACGACGACGGGGTGCTTAAAATGGAGGAACTGCCGGCTCTGCTGGATGACAAAACAAAGCTTTTCGCCTTCACTTACGTTTCCAATTCACTTGGAACCGTGAACGACGTGCACGAGATCATCGCACAGGCACATGGCAAAAACATTCCCGTATTGGTAGATGCGGCACAAGCCGTGCAGCACATGAAAGTAGATGTGCAGCACCTGGATGCCGACTTCCTCGTATTTTCCGGCCATAAGATCTATGGCCCCACGGGTATCGGTGTACTGTATGGTAAAGAGCAATGGCTGAATGTACTTCCACCATGGCAAGGTGGTGGAGATATGATCAAGACGGTTTCCTTCGAAAAGACTGTTTATAACGAGCTTCCCTATAAATATGAGGCAGGCACGCCGGATGTATCTGGGGCCATTGGCCTGTCGGCTGCTATCACTTACCTTAACGGCATCGGCTTGGAAGCCATCGAGGAATCGGAGCATGAATTGATACAATATGCACTGGAAAAGCTTACTGCAATTGAAGGACTCACTTTCATAGGTAAGGCAAAAGACCGTGCAGGCGCCATTTCTTTTCTCTTAAACGGCATCCATCCGTTCGATGTGGGCGAGTTGCTGGATAAACAGGGAATTGCCGTGCGCACGGGGCATCATTGTACCCAGCCTCTTATGGATATTTTCAATATCCCAGGCACGGTACGTGCGTCTTTTGCCTTTTACAATACCAGGGAAGACGTAGACCTCCTGGTGGCTGGAGTACGGAAAGCTGCCCAAATGCTAAGCTAAAAGTGTGGACCATGAGTATTAATGAGCAACAGGATGAGATAGTAGACGAATTCGAGATGTTTGACGACTGGATGGATAAATACGAATACATTATCCAATTGGGCAAAGAACTGCCGCTCATAGAGGAAAAATATAAAACGGAAGATCACCTGATCAAAGGATGTCAAAGCCGGGTATGGCTTCACCCGGAATACAAGGATGGAAGGATATTTTTTACGGCCGACAGCGACGCTATTATCACAAAAGGTCTTATCAGCATGGTGGTAAAAGTGCTTTCCGCGCATTCGCCAAAAGAGATCATCGATGCTGATCTTTACTTTGTAAATGCTATCGGGCTCAATAGCCACCTTTCACCTACGCGCTCCAACGGATTGCTATCCATGCTTAAACAAATCAGATCATTCGCCCACGCTTTCTATCTTCAGCAAAAAAACAACGCTACATCATGAGTGAAGCATTACTAAGAGACCAGATCGAAGACGCGTTACGAACGGTGCATGATCCTGAAATACCCGTAAATATTTTCGAGCTGGGCCTGGTTTACAGTATTCAGGTTAAAGACAATAATGATGTTCAGATCACCATGACACTTACGGCTCCCGCATGCCCTGTTGCCGGAGAGATCATTATGGAGGTGGAAACCAAAGTAAAAGCCATAGAAGGAGTGAACGATGTGCATGTGCACCTTACTTTCGATCCAACCTGGACGCGAGAAATGATGAGCGATGAAGCAAAACTCGAACTGGGCTGGCTATAGAATTCCCATTTTTCTGCCACATATCGTCTTGTTTTAACCCTTCGTCTAATTTAATGGCAGATCCACAGATTTAAGGATAGATTTGTTTGCCAAATGTATTTATGAAGCACGCATTCCTCCTTACTTCCCTTTTTTTCCTTACCTTTTTGTCCTATGGGCAGTTTCCTTCCGGTGCAGCGGGTTCAAAAACCGGGCAGCCAATGAATATAGGCCATGTTTATGGCCGGCTTGTGGATACAACCGGTAAAAGTATCGACAATGCTTCCGTGCTACTCATGCAGCGAAAGTTCGACACAACTTCCGGGAAGATGAAAGAATTGCTGCTAAAAGGAACGGTTACTAACAGTAAAGGCGAATTCAATCTCGAAGAATTGCCACTGTTTGGTTCACTTGAACTTAAGATTTCTGCAACAGGATACAAGCCGGTCGCTCAGAAAATTGTATTCAAAGCCCCGGTCGGAGGTATGGGAGGCGGGCAACCTGCTCCCAGGCAGCCAAGCACCGGTATGGGCGCTATGTTGAATGGGATCGATCAGGACCTGGGAAATATTCAAATGAAGCCAGACGCCAGCGAATTGGAAAATGTTACTGTAACCGCCTCAGCGCCGCTTATGCGGATGGATATCGACAAAAAGGTTTTTAACGTGGAGAAGAACCTGGTCAGCGCTGGCGGCACTGCACTCGACGTAATGCGCAATGTGCCCTCGTTACAGGTAGACATCGATGGAAATGTGAAACTTCGCAATGCCGAGCCCCAGCTATTTGTAGACGGACGCCCTACTACCCTTTCGCTCGATCAGATTCCGGCAGACGCTATCCAGAGCGTAGAAGTAATTACCAATCCTTCCGCAAAATTCGATGCTTCCGGCGGTAACGCCGGCATTCTCAATATCATACTTAAGAAGAACAAAAAAACAGGCTATAATGGCAACCTGATGGCGGGTGTAGACAGGCGTGGCGGTTTTAACGGAGGCGGAGGCTTTAACGCCCGCGAGGGAAAGATCAATATCTCGGCAACCGTAATGGGCAATAAGATGAGGAACAGAACCGATGGCACCACCATGAGAAACAATTACGGAGATACTACCGTAAGCATCTTTCAGGGAAATGATAACAGGACAAACGGAGGATTTCTATTCGGCAGACTGGGATTCGATTATTTCATAACGAACCGAACCACCCTTTCGGCCGCCGGAATAAAGGTTCATGGCAGGTTCAAACCACGCGAAACGATCGACATAAGTACTGACAGTTTATTTGAAAACAGCAAAAGTACCGTGTACAGCCAGCGTCTTACGAGCGGTTCAAGAACCTTTAACGCAACGGGTCTTCAATTAGGCATGAAACATAATTTTCCTAAAGCTGGTGAAGAACTTACCGCCGATCTAAATTATTTCGGAGGCAAAAACAAGGGCGATAATATGACCACCACTAACTATCTCGACGCGCCGGGAAGTGTAAAGAACAAACAAATGCAACAGGTAACCAGCGAAGGGGACAATGAATCACTTACGATACAGACAGATTATGTAAAACCTTTAACGGAGAAGACGAAGATCGAAACAGGCTTGCGCGCGCAGCTAAGAAGTATTACCAATAATAATGCTACTTACATACAAGCCCCCGGTGCCAGTGACTTCGTTAAGATCGGTGCAGCAACCAATAATTATAAAAACCGCGACAATGTGTATGCAGCCTATCTTTCTGTAACCAGCGCCATTAAAAACTTTGGCTACCAGCTTGGTTTGAGAGCAGAGCGATCCGATTACAAGGCGGATCTGACTAATACCGGTCAGAAGTTCGGTAATACGTACCCTATAAGTCTTTTTCCTTCTGTTTTCCTAAGCCAGAAACTGAAGAAGGATCAAACGATACAGTTAAACTACACCAGGAGAGTAAGCAGACCAAATTTCTTTCAGCTTATTCCTTATATCGACTACACCGACAGCCTCAATATCACCCGGGGAAATCCTGCACTCGTCCCTGAGTTTACCCATTCGCTGGAAGCATCGTACGGCAAAACATTTAAGGGAAACAACACGATTCTTACTTCCCTTTACTATAAACACACAGACAATCTGATCACCAGGTTTCTTGAAAGAAGCCTGAACCCTGTAAGCAACCAGGAAGATCTTATTAATACTTACATCAACGCTAGCTCCAGCTATTCCTATGGCGCGGAGTTTACATCAACGAACACGATCAGCAAGAAATGGGATCTTACTACCAATATAAATGTGTATAATTCCAGGATCAGGACGGATAATATTCAGGCCGCCGATCAGGAGGCTCTTTGGAGCGTATTCGGCAAGTTCAATACCACTTATAAGTTTCCAAAGAACTTCTCTTTTCAGCTTTCGGCAGATTTTCAATCCAAAACCAATCTCCCTATCAACAGAGGCGGGCAGAACTTCGGGCCGCCTTCTCAGGCGCAGTCATCGTCGCAGGGTTACATAAAACCGTTCTGGGGCATGGATGCAGCTGTAAAAAAGACCTTTCTTGCAAACAATGCAGCAGCCGTTTCACTCAGTATGAGCGATATCTTCCGAACCAGGAAATCGGATCAATACTCCTATGGCTCGAATTTTGATCAGCAATATTACCGGCTCACAAACCCTCAGATGATACGTCTTAATTTCACTTACCGTTTTGGCAAAATGGATATTTCATTGCTGAAGCGACAGAATATGAAGGGTCAGGCAGAGGGAATGCAAAATGCCACTAACATGCAATAGTTACCAATAAAAAAGATAAAATGAAACAGCTACACCTAGTATTTATTTCCATTTTTACCACTCTATGTTTTTCAGTTGCAAATGCTCAAACGGCCGATGAAATTGTAAATAAACATATCGAAGCAATTGGCGGTCAGGAGAAACTCGCAGGAGTAAAATCGTCCGTGCTGGAATCCAGTATCCAAATCATGGGAAATGAGTTTCCTGCTATTACCAGTATCCTTTACAACAAGGGATTCAGGAGCGAGATGGAACTTAACGGTCAGAAAATAGTGCAAGTATGTACAGATAAGAGCGGCTGGAGCATCAATCCGATGCAGGGAGTTACAACTGCAACCAATATGCCGGAGAATCAGTACAAAGCTACTAAGGATGCCATTTACCTTAATGGAGGGCTCTTCAACTACAAAGCCCGGAAAGCTAAAGTAGAGCTGCAAGGGCAGGAAAAGATAGGTGCAGTAAACGCCTACAAAATAAAACTTACAAGTGCAGACTCTGTCTCTACCACTTATTACATAGATCCAGCTTCCTATAATCTCATTCAGTCAATTAAGATGAGCGATATGCAAGGTCAGCAGGTACAGATACTAACGCTCTATTCCGATTATAGAAAGACGGAGTCTGGCAGATCGGTGCCATTTACAACGGAAACACACTTTGGAGAGCAGTTCGTGCTTACGAGCCATTTGAAAAAGATAGAGGACAATAAGCTTGTTGATCCAGCCATTTTTGAGATGAGCAGTAAGTAATCTATTTTTTATCCCGTACCAGAAAGCTTTCATGGCCGATAAGACCTTTATTTATCATAGAATCCCAGAACTCCACTGGGATTTCTTTTGTGCTCATTTCTACGTTCCGCTTTACCTTTTCCGGCTTGGTAGTGCTTAAGGCCACACTTACAACGCCCGGCACACGGAAGCCGAAATTGAAACAAGCTTCCGCAGGTGCAATATGGAATTCCTTACATACAGCGAAGAAAGACGCCCTCCATTCGAAAAGCTGGCGACCCTCCGGGGTATTCCTGTCCACCTCCCGGTAATTGTAAAAATCACTCCCTATAAGAAATCCTCCATTGAAAACGGCTGAATTGACAACAGATACTCCTTTTGCATGAAGATCTGCGATAAATTCGATCAAATCTGCAGGATGGCTGTGAAGGGTCAGGCTGTTGGCGATCATTACCCAATCCAGTTTCACATCTTTTGAAATTCTTTGAATCACTTTCCAGTCCTTAGAACCAACACCTATCGAAGCAACCTGTCCCTGCTCCTTTAATGTCTGCAAGGCGCGGTAAGCATCCAAGATATCACTATACAATTTATCTTCTTCTTCCGGAGTGGCAGCGGTTGCAAGGTATTCATCCGGATCATGTACGGATGCCATACCGGAGTTATAATCGCCCAAAAGCTCATTACCCTGATGAAAGCATTCAAGAATACCTTCATAGCTTATCTTTTGTACTGCATCATTTTTAAGTTCTTTCCAGATATCCCTTTCGAATGTAGGTTCCGGCGTTTTCAATTCAGTTTGATACCATGCTAGTTTGTTGCTGATAATAACATCTTCCGGCTTTACATTGAGTTCTTTTAAACACTGCCCCAACACTTCCAGGGCGAGTCCGGCGCCATACTTCCCGGCACTGTCAAAAACAGGAATGCCTGGAGAATGCGCTATACATTCTGCCACGATAGCCCGCTTTACTTCATAAGGAATGGCCTCATAAATATTGCCAAGGCCGCTGGTACCAAATATAACAGGAGGAAGTTGAAAGAACATCTTTGTCTAACAGAATAAGATCATTTAATCGAACGGCTACTGATATTTAATAATTCAGTTTAACCAATAGCCTCATCGAGATCTGGCAGCTTGCCCAATCTCTTCAGGAACACGATATGTGATTTGAAAGCTTCCATGAAAGTTCTATTTTCCAGGTAAGGAATATTGAATTCCTGAGCAGTAGCTTTCACGATATTGGATAACTGGGGATAGTGCACATGAGATATTCTCGGGAACAAATGATGCTCTACCTGGAAGTTTAGCCCACCAACATACCAGGACAGCCATTTATTAGTTCTTGAAAAGTTCATAGTAGTTTCCAGCTGGTGGATAGCCCAGTCGTTTTCTATTACTCCGTTTGCGTTAGGAAGCGGATGATGGGTTCCTTCCAGCGAATGCGCCAGTTGGAATATAACCGTTAACACCAGACCAGCGATAAAATGCATAAGCAAAAACCCAGTGATCACCAGGCCGAAAGGTATATTGAAGAATACCGGGGGAACAACCAGGAAAACAAACATATATACAACTTTAATGGCTATAATCTGCGCCAGCATAATCCGGTTTTCCTTTTTTGAAGAGGCGTTCACGCCATTTCTTTTAAACTTTACAAATTGAACAAAATCTTTAGCCGTAACCCAGTAAAGAGAAGTAAGTCCGTAAAAAAGAAAAGAATAAATCCACTGAAACCGGTGCACAGGTTTCACTTGCGTATGTGGAGAAAAACGAAGTACGAGTTTGTCCTCGATGTCCTCATCCATATGCACGATATTCGTATAAGTATGATGCAAAATATTGTGTTGATACTTCCAGTTAACGGTAGAACCACCCAGGAGATTTAAAACATGGGCCATTAACCAGTTAATGCGTTTATTAGACGAATAGGAGCCATGATTGGCGTCATGCATTACACTCATTCCCAGCCCGGCTATTCCTAAGCCCATAATAAACCACAACATAATACTGATACCATACGACGGAGCTGTAGCTAACATATAAACAAAAGGCGCTACATATACAAATAGCAAAATAGCTGTTTTAACTGCTAAAACCCCGTTACCGTATTTAGAAATATTGTTCTCTACAAAATAGTTGTCGACTCTTTTTTTAAGGGTAGCAAAAAAGACGTTTTTGTCTTTATTCACGAATTTTACCTGGCCCTTGAGCTTTGGTTTTACGGGTAGAAGAATGTTTTCTCTTGTTGGTTGCATAACTATACGATTAAACTACTATTTGCATAATAAATTGTCCAATTACAATTCAAATGGAAATAAATAATGCACGAATATACCTAATAAAACTAAGACAACTATCAGGACCATTTCCTTTTAACTTTTGCTGGTTTCGGAATTCCCGATCTTATGATACTGGTTGTTTCTTATTTTTGATAGCTGCCGATGATTTTGACGAGCCTATCGGGATAATTGCTTATAATTCCATCTACTCCATAAGAAATGAGGGACTGAATATCTTCTTCTTTATCTACTGTCCAGGGCAATACCAGCATCTTTTTCCCATGTGCTATCTTAACCATTTCAGGATCTACCATCAGGTAGTAAGGGCTGTAAATGGATGGCACGAAACCCAGTTTTTTAATATTGGCATCGAGGCCTTCATTGTTTTCAACGAGCAGTGCAAGCCTTTGCCCCGGAAACGTTTTATGAACCACCTGCAACGTTCTGGGGTCGAAGGACTGAACAGTCGTTCTGGTAGCTATCCCTTTCGATTCGATCACTTCCATAACCAGCCGCACAAATTCGGAAGGTGCCGGATGAAAGACGCCGTCGCCTTTAGGGGATGATTTCGTTTCGATATTATAAAAAACAGGCTTTAGATGATTGGCCATTATATAGGCTTCCACACTGTCGATAAGCACTGAAAGTAAGGGCTTGAATATCTTGAATTTTTGCTGGGCCGGGTAACGCGGATGCGGTTTTGAACCAGCATCGTACAACCGCACACTATCATAGGGCATTTTATAAATGACGTGGCTTTTTTCTTCCTTCTTTGAAATCATCGAACCATCTGGCTTCAGCATAATTTCAGAAGACATATAAGGATCATGTGAAACAACCACTTTATTATCAGCTGAAATAACGCAATCCAGTTCGAGTGTTCTAACACCCAGTTTAACCGCATTCAGCATGGCAGGAATGGTGTTTTCCGGCATCAGACCTGTTCCACCTCTGTGGGCCTGAACATCGAAATCCTGAGCGGATAGGGAAAGCGACAAAAGACTGGCAACCATTACTAAAAGGTTTTTCATCATCATATTCTTGTAGTTTGAATATACGAGCTTTATTTACAAACTGCAAATTCAGTGATCGGGGAATGTATCCGTATTATGTAAATGTTAATTCACTGGCAGAAGAAGACCCGGTTATTTCTTAAAACAAAAAGCTCCTCCAACAAGAGCGGCGTTCTCTGCCAGCGCAGCTTTTACGATTTTAGGAGCATCGGGCATGGCTTCCGAAATATTACCGATCACCGTTTTCATAAACAGCTCCCAGGAATGAGCAATACTGCCTCCTATCACCACAATTTCCGGTTGCTCATTTTCTATAAGAATTTTCAGTATCCACGTAAGATCTATAGCAAAGATATTAAAAGCCGCCGCCGCATCCGGATCGGAATGATAGAGCTCCGCTGCTTCCCGGGCATCTCTGATACTCCTGCCTGTGAGCTCCTTGTACCGCCTTACAATGCCACGGGTAGACACAAATTCTTCGATCTTTTCACCCTTGTATTGTGTAACGCTTAGCTCTGCGTCGCCTGTTTGTCCATTATGGCTGAACGCAGATCCAAAACCAGTGCCTAAAGTTACGCCTGCGGCATGAGTATAACCTTTTGCAGCGCCTCCGTAAACTTCGCCCTCCAGAAAAGCTTCAGCATCGTTTCTGAAGCGGAGATCCTCTTTATCGATGCTTAGGCACCGCGCGAGCTCTTCCCTGATGTTCATCTGGTAAAGGGCTTCAAATTTGTCGAAACCTTTTATCAGGCTCACTCCAGTTGCATAGTTGAATGGCCCGGGCATGGCAAAGCCAAGGCGGCAGGAAGAGACACCGTAATGCTGCCACAGTTCCTGTATCGCCATGCACCATGCAGAAAAAATCTCTTCAGCCGGAGCTTTGGAATCAACCCGCTTTCTCACTATGAAATCATCAAGCAACCCACCTTTGTTCAGGTCTACTATCCCAGTTGTAATGTGCGACCCCCCTATATCTATTCCTGCCACATAGTTCTTAATGTTCTTCAGATGACTTGACATAGTTTATAGTATTAAGATACTAATCCTGCTCTTACAACGAAGAGATAGAATAGTTCAGTTCTTTTAAAGTTAAGAAAGTCCATCGACGACCAGACTTTCACAGCCCGGAATCAAGTTGCAATGTACCAGCCGCTCAGGTGGCCGCAGAACCCGTTCCATCCTTATATACCGTTCTTTGTGTTATATTTACTTTCAAACCTAATTATTATGCACGGTGCTGTAAGGTTTTGTCGAATCGTACGACTATCATGCAGATTCTTATAAGAAATGCTGAATGAATAACCTGATACTCATGGAAGCTGAGATTAAAACGTTGAATCCCCAACAATGGGTTCATAGTTATTCCGACAAGCTTTATGCATTTGCCTTAAGCAGGCTGTGGGACGAGGAAAAGGCAAAGGATCTTGTGCAGGAAACTTTTTTAGCGGCGCTCGAGGGGATAAACGGATATAAAGGTAAAAGTTCAGAGCTTACCTGGCTGACCGCAATTCTTAAAAACAAGATCATCGATGTGTATAGAAAGAATTCCCGGAATATCCATACCAAACTCGAAGAAACACCCCCCGATAAAGACTTTTTCGAGGAAAATGGCCACTGGAAATACGGTTCCCACCCGATGCATATAAGAGACAATGGGCAATCTTTTCTGGAAAACAAAGAATTAGCCGGTATTCTGAAGAAATGCATCCTCAAACTACCCGCGTTATGGTTATCCGTATTTACAATGAAGCACATGGAAGATTTTTCATCCGAAGCCATCTGCAGTACATTAGATGTGAGCCCGTCTAATTTTTGGGTAATCATTCACCGGTGCAAGCTGAATTTACGGGCATGTATTCAAAAAAACAGTGCATAAAACTATGGATTGGTTAAAGAAGACACAGGAAAACTGTAAGAAAGCCACTTCTCTCATAGAGCGGCGTTCCTTTACACCGCTTACTCCGCGGCAATATATAGATTTGAAGATTCACCTGGCTGGTTGCTCCTGGTGCCGGCTATATGCCTCCCAAAGCAAAATGATTTCGAGCGTTATGCAGCAAATTCTTAACACTCCTCAAGAGGAAGAAGCGAAGCTTGAAAAGCAATATAAAGATGCAATGCAAAAGAAGATAAACGACAAAATGGGGGCGTTGTAAGAAATTTGGCTGTCGAGATTTGTGTTATTATATAATTCTCTATCTTTGATTATAAGCTACATACGCCTAAGCCATCCAATAAACCTTATTTAGCAGTATGGTTTTTAACCCTGCCGGTATATGGAATAACCTTTAAAAATCATTTGTATGCCTTTTTTGGATTATGTGTTGCAACCACCTTCGTACGGCTGGAAAAACGAACAAGGGTCTTTAGTAAAGCCATCAGCCAATCAGATAATAAAAGAATTCTTTTCACGCCTTAATATATTTCGTGACCGCAAAAACTGGTTGCCATTCTTTAGTTGGTTAAAGGTATTATGCCTGGTGCCGTTTCTGGTGATCTTCCTCACTTATTTTCTAAGCATACCCATGGCAATTGCAGGGTTTATTTATAGCATGATCATTATGGGCACCCACGGCACTATCTGGCATCACCGGTATTGTACCCATGGAGCCTACAAGTTCCGTAATAAATTCTGGCGTTTCTTTACCCAGAACCTCACTATCAATGTAATCCCGGAGGAAATCTACGTTATTTCTCATCATGTTCATCATGCTAAATCCGATAAGCCAGGTGATCCTTATAATGCGAATGCAGGCTTTCTATACTGCTTTCTGGCCGATGTAAACCATCAGCCCATCGCTAAAGATTTAAGTGAAGCAGACTATAACCGGGTTGCTTTATTGATGAAGCATACCGGAGTAAAAGGAAATACCTACGCTCAATACCAGCGCTGGGGTTCCTATGTAAATCCAGCGAGCGCCGTGCTTTCCTGGGCTTTGAACTGGGCCTTCTGGTACCTGGCTTTCTATCTCATGGGCGGGCATGCGCTTGCATGCACACTATTTGGTGCTGCTGGTTTCTGGGCCGTTGGCGTGCGTACTTTCAATTATGAAGGCCATGGCAAAGGAGAAGACAAGCAGCGGGAAGGCATCGATCACAATCATAAAGACAATTCCGTTAATCAGCTTTGGCCAGGCTTTGTGGCCGGAGAATGGCACAATAATCATCACTTGTTTCCTAAAAGTGCCAGAAGCGGCTTTAAACCTCACCAAGTGGATCTCGCCTGGTACTACATAAAAATGATGAGTGTTTTGGGGGCTGTAAGTCAGTATAAAGACTATAAAAAACAATTCTACCAGCAGCATTACCTCCCTTATCTCAACAGCAAGGCAATCAAGCCTATTACTCAGCCAACCGAGTAGATCTAGTCAACGCGTTTTCCGGCAATTTTACAAAACAGATAGTAACTATCTGGTGATATCCTGTTTCCGGATATGTACTGTCCATTCCTGAAAAAAGTTTACGTAAGAAAGTTTTCAAAAGCAGAAAATGCGTATTAAAAAGGAACGTCCAAACAAGGGATTCAAAGGCAAGGCACCTATTTTTTCTGATAGTTTAAAGGTTCAGATAGCCTTGGAGTACCTGGATGGGGAGTATAGCTGTTCTCAGGTGGCAACCCGGAACCATTTAACAACGAAGAATGTAGAATACTTCGTACATTGGTACAGACGTCATCACACCGTAATCACTATGCCAGAGGAACTCCCATTGAGTGAAGAAAGTATTATACCATCTGGCTCTACTAAAGAGCTGGAAAAGAAGCTGGCATTGGCAGAAATGAAGATTGCTGCACTGGAAAAAGTGATCGCGCTGGCCAATGAAGCGTATGGGACCGATCTTAAAAAAAAAGCTGTTACCAGGTGATCACCGAACTACGGGGTACGCGCAAATATTACAGTATAGATAATCTTTGTGCGGTATTCGGTTATACCCGGCAGGCCTGGTATAATCACCTAAAAAGAGCAGAGCTGCAAGTTTTTCAGGAGCATCTGGTGCTTCAGCGTATCCAGGAAATCAGAAGCCAGCTGCCAAAAACGGGCTGTATTAAGCTGTACAAAGAGCTCAATAACGGCTTTTTACAACACTTGGGTATCTCTATGGGCCGGGATGCGGTGTTTGAGCTGGCACGCGCTAACGGATTGCTGATCAAGGCACGGAAAAAGTACGCCCGTACCACTAATTCCTATCACCGTTTTAAAATACATCCGGATCTGGTACAGCGAAGAGCAGCCATTCGCGCCGAGGAAATATGGGTCAGTGACATTACCTATATCCGCACCAGCAGCAGCTTTGCCTATCTTTCCTTAGTAACAGACGCCTATTCCAGAAAGATCATGGGCTATCATTTAGCCAGTGATTTAAAGGCGGTAGGGTGTATCAAAGCGCTGATGAGCGCAGTAAAGCAACGCAGTTATCCGGACAGAGCTATTATCCATCACTCCGACAGAGGGACACAGTATTGCAGCGATGAATATATAGCTCTTTTAAAAGAAAATAATATCGGCATCAGTATGACCCAGACGGGAAGCCCTTATGATAATGCGATTGCCGAACGGGTCAATGGAATCTTAAAAATAGAATTTGACTTGGAGAAGACCTTTAAAAATGTCCATAACGCGCAGCGCTGCGTGCAAAGTGCCGTGGATAGATATAACGGGTTACGTTTGCACATTAACTGCGCCTTTCAAACACCCGAAAAAACACATGCGTGGGAAAATGTATCGAGAAATACCTTAACACCCTTTTTTATGAAAAAATGTAATCCCAATCCAGGAATAAGCTAAATAAAATCTATCATTGTAAACTGTCAGTAGTAAAACAAAATTCTTCGTAAACAACATTCAGTAATCTACTTTTTTATTGTAAACGTATTCCAGTGTAAGACATACCAGATGGAAGGGCTTTTTGTCGGTACTATTTTGATCATCCTAGGTAGATCCTAGGTACATTCTAGGTAGATCCTAGGTAGATTCTTCGTACCCGTGCCTAGAATCTACCTAAGATCTACCTAGAATCAACCTACTATCTCCCTAGTAACAACGACTCAAAAGTATGCGAATATGGGGCACTAGTTAAAATACCCAGATACCCGGGATAAATTAAAAACTGCTTCACCGAGGTCTATAATAGAAGAAAATACAGTATTTTAGCCCACGCATCTTAGGAGACACCAATTCTTCTGAAAACCCAAAAGTCTATCGAAGACAGGCATTATTCTATTTTAGCTTTCGTGAGAGATCCTGCAAGAAGGGGTAAATGTTTAATACCAGGCCGTTCTGACTAACACCTGCAATATGATGATCAGCGTGCGTGACAAGCTCATTACTACCTACAATAAACTTTAAGCACCTTATGATCTTTTCTTCCCTGCGGTTAATAGCTTTTTTTGTGGTGGTGCATACATCCAACGTGTTTTGCCAGGACAAGGTTTATCTTGGAACATCTTCCCGCCAAGGCAAAGTAATAGACATCAATTCTTCTACGATTGCATTCAACCCTGCAAGCGGTGGTAAAGCTGAGAATATTGCTCTCGGTAATGCAGTACTCGTGTTCAATAGTAAGGGCGATTTTCTCGTTCCTTCCAAGCTAAACTTCAGCCAGGCACTCACGAAGCAACTGGTAGACAGATACCTGCATCCCGACAATACGCCTTTCGAAAATGACTATGTTTACACCCTCCATCAGCCACGGATTGCAGGAACAGTGATGGGTATAGAAAAAAAAGTAGTGGTTGTAGGTGACGGTACTGCCGTATTGAAAATAGATAAAAGCAATGTGGTCGCCATCATTTACAGAGATGGCCGCCATGAAATTTTCGGCCCTGTAAAAAATGCTTCCGATGTTTTATGGGCCTGGCAAAGTACTATAGCTCCTGTTCTTGTAAAAGACTCCTCAAAAACGGGTTCAGCCCTTGTTAAAACTGCAGAACCAGAGCCTGCTGCGGCAACCGGCAACGTACCGGCGCCTGTAGTAGTTAAGCCAGGCATACCGGTAGAGGCTTCTGCTACTCAAACAGGCGTTTCCGCCAGTTCTACTTCCCTCACTTTCGATGATGTTGCCGGCAATGCTGTTCGGGAAGAGTTCGAGAAAAAGGCGTTACAGAAAACCAAACAGCTAAATACCTACCTTAAAATAATCTGCGACAAATCAGCATCTACTGAAGATGTAAATAAAGCGGTGGAAATGTCTGTTACTTTATTTGTTGATGATAATGCAGTGGTAGAGATATCGTCTATCAACAATAATGAAACAGTCCACAAAAAGATCCGGCAATACTTGTCGCATATCAAATACGTGCAATATGACAAGATCGAGATAGAGTGGACAAATGTGCAATACGTGAGTGACCTGAAAAAAGGGCCGGATGGTAATTTCTATGGTGTGGTAAGCTTTGAGCAGGTGTTTCGTGGTTACAGGGATGGGAAGATCGTTTACCAGGATATTACCCGTAAAAACGTAACGGTTATCCTAAAGACTTATGAGAAAAATGTGCAGGGTGCTACCAAAGATGATTGGGAGGTTTTACTGGGCGATATAGGAGTTATATCGACAAAATCAGTTTAAAAATTCAATAAAGGTTCATGAGACACCGGTATTTATTGGTTGCTACAGCTTTTTTTTTTCGTTTTTAACAACCGGTCTCAAGAGCCAGGTTTTTAAAAATGATGCGGGTACAAGAGAAAAACACTTTATCTATGAAGTAAAACAAATAGATGAATTTTTCGAACGATTCAATGATGCACCCGGCTCCTTCATTAGGAAAGTGTATAAATCGTATAATATTAAGTTCAACCTGGGAAGACAGGACCTCATAAGAGGCCTTTTTAATTACGAAACACATTCCTGGAGTGAGGTAGCTATCGACAGTTTCATAAGAGCTGCAGTAAATGTTCAGAAACCATTGAAGCTAGACTTCTATAGTTCCGGATGGTTTGCAGAAGCCAATTGTAAATTTCTCTATAAGTCAAACGTAATAGATATTCCCATTATCCTTCGAATATCCACTGACGAGAGCAGGCGTTCCAAGTGGGTGATAGCCGCTGTAAAACGGCCCGCTCCCGAAAAAGCAGTTGCTGCTTCAGCAGCGATTATTGCAAAGGATCCAGGTAAATTTATCAATCCGGCGAGCCACTCCAGTAACTTCATAGCATTGGAGAAAGCACTAAACGATAAAGAAAATCTGCCTGCTTACTTTGACGATCCGTTCTTTAAAAGAACCTATTCGACTGATTTTTACTATGCTGTTTTGAATGGTATGATCAAGCTGCTGTATGTTAAAGATGTTAAGTATCACTTCCTGCAGGTTGGCGGCTATGTGTTTGCGGTAGAACATTTTCAGCGGGACGCCCTTAACTCTGGCTGGCTTATCAATAGTATGAAGAAGGTTTCCGTGGCAGATCAGGAGGATTACAAAAAGCGGCTACTGGAGGAATAACAATAACAGCTAACAAAAAAAAGTAAACACATTTGATATATGCGTAAGATAAGAATGATCACTGTATGCCTGCTGATACTTTTAACAGTAAAATCCGCGGCACAGGACGATATCACGGTGAAAGAGGTAGAGTCGATCCGGTACAAATCGGAAATACTGGTGGTACGCGAGCTGAAGGGGCTTTTGAACAACATCAATACGAATACGGATATCAAAGAAGTATCGGATATGATCAACAATAGTCATTCCGGTTCAAGAAACAGGATCTTTCTCAATTCGAAGATCATTGTGGAAGATGATATCAATCCGAATTTTCATAGCGCCGCTAACACCCGTGATATCGATATCGACAAATACCTTCGTGATTTCGACCTGCTTTATAAAAAAGGAGATATGCCCAGCGTTGTATTTAACGACATTAAAATCTCCAATCTGAAGAAAAAAGACGCGTATTATGTAAATGTGTATTATACCTCTTTCTTTAGAAATCCGAACAAGACGAACGATACGGCTTACACGATCAATAACAGAATGGCCGAGATGAGATTTAAAAAAGAAAATAATACCTGGACGCCCTATATAGCACGACTTGGATTCTTCAATCCGTCAGACACCATTAATGACGTATTGAACAATGTAACTTTCAAGACTACAAGTGATCTGCCCTTACAACTTCAATCGGCAGATAGCATTACAGCGGCCCAGGCCCGTAAGTCGATCGACGAGGAAATCAAGGAAAATGCCAGGAGGCAGTTGATAGAAGAAGACAGGGTACAAACCCAGGCTTTCAGTGGCCTGATCAATCAAGGTGATGCAGCCCTGGCAAGAAATGACTTCCCCGAGGCATTGAAGTTATACAAAGAAGCCAGGGAGTTAAGACCTTACGATCCCCTTCCACAAAGCAAGATCAGCAATGCGAACAGGGAGCGGGAGCGCGCCACCATTTCCTCCGATCAATTGTTCAGCGACTTTATAAAGAAGGCACAGCTGGCAGAAAAGAAACGTGAATATGAGAATTCCGCCATACTTTATAACAAAGCAATTGAACAGAAACCTGCTGAACGAAGCAAATACGAACAGAATATCGCCATTGTAACAAATAAGTTCCGGGTGATATCGGAACAGGAAGAAAAATATAAAGCAGGACTATACAAAGAAGCATTGAGTTCGTATAACGCTGTAATCAAAAAAGACAAGACAAATTCCGACTACTTTCTTGGAAGAGCCAAATGCTATGATAAATTAGGCGAGTACAAAAAAGCATTGAGTGATTATAACCAGGCTTATGAGCTCGACAGGTTTAACCTGGAAGCCATTGAAAAAAGGGCAGACTTGTACAAGCGCAATAACGAGCCGTTTAAAGCGCTTACCGATTATAAAACCTATCTCACTATCAGTAAAGAAAATTTGAGAGTGTATGAGGAAATGTCTGACCTCCGCATTAAGATAAATAACAACATCGAAGAAGCGATTAGAGACCTGAATGATGGTTTGGCCTTCGATCCCAGGGCGGCGCAGTTGTATCTGAAGAAAGGACTATTGCTGGTGCAGAAAAATGATATCAGAAATGCCGATCTGAACTTCTCCACGGTGATAAAACTTGATAGCAATCATGCTTTTGCCTATTATAATCGCGGTAAATGCAAGCTTCACTTCAATAACATTCCAAACGCGGCACTTGATTTCCAGAGCGCCCGGGAAAAAGGATTGGATTCTGTCTATATCAAAAAAATAGAGACTTACGCCGAGCCTCTATTCGAACGTGCAGCTGCAAAATTCTCGGCTAACATTAAGGATTCCGCTATTACGCTGATTGATTTCGCGATATCAGTAAATCCTTATAAGAGCACCTACCGGTTCACCAGAGGCAATTATTATTTTTCTCTAAAGAATTACAATGAAGCCATCAAGAGTTATGATGATGCCCTGAATCTGGATAACAAATACACCGATGCTTACTATAACAGGGGAACGGCTTATTACAACCTGAATAATTATACGGCATCAATTGAAAATTTGAAGAGCGTACTTAAACTGAATCCGCAATATTTTCTTGCCCAGAAGGGACTCGGAGATGCCTATTATGCGCTGCAGGATTATAATAGTTCCGGAAATTATTATGCCAATAGTCTGCAGACCATCAACTCTTTGAAAAGTGCTACGGACCCAGCTACTATGGCTGAGATTTTTAATTCCATGGGGAAATCATATTTCAATGTAACCGATTACGAAAGGGCCATGACTGCCTTTAAGAGTGCGGTAAGAAAAAATCCCAATCTGGCCGAAGCCTATTTCAATAAGGGACTGACATACTATAAAACAGGCGCATTGAGCGATGCCATAGCAGATATGTCAAAAGCCGTTTCTATCGAGAACAACCATTTTCACTGGAACTATTATCTTGCAAAAGCACAGCAAGACAAGAAAGATTATACTAGTGCAGTAGCAGCCTATACAAGATGCATAGCTCA
>JACMJX010000206.1 GCA_014380425.1 Chitinophagaceae bacterium
AGCTGAAGAAGGAAAACCGGGCATTTAAAGTAGAAAAGTACGAACATAATTATCCGCATTGCTGGCGAACCGACAAGCCCATTCTCTATTACCCCCTGGATGCCTGGTTCATTAAAACTACGGCACTTAAAGACCGCATGGTCGAGTTGAATAAGACAATCAACTGGAAGCCTAAAGCAACCGGCGAAGGACGATTTGGCAACTGGCTTGAGAATATGGTGGACTGGAACCTCAGCCGCAGCCGCTTTTGGGGAACGCCGCTTCCTATATGGCGTACCGAGGATCGGGAAGAAGAAGTGTGCATAGGCAGTATAGAGGAGCTGAACGAAGGAATAAAAAAAGCAAATGCTGTATTAGGCGGGGATGTGAATAAACATTATCTGCACGAAGGCATTCTGGATCTTCACAAGCCGTATGTGGACGAAATCATTCTTGTTTCGCCATTAGGTAAGCCTATGAAGCGAGTACCTGATCTGGTGGATGTTTGGTTCGACAGTGGTGCCATGCCTTATGCTCAATGGCATTATCCGTTTGAAAACAAAGAGCTGGTGGATAGCGGGAAGGCATTTCCAGCCGACTTTATTGCGGAAGGTGTCGACCAGACCAGGGGGTGGTTTTACACGCTGCATGCCCTGGGCGTGTTACTGTTTGATAGTGTCGCCTACAAAACAGTTGTTTCTAACGGGCTCGTGCTCGATAAGAACGGCAACAAGATGAGCAAGAGGCTCGGTAATGTGGTGAACCCCTTTGAAACGATCGATACGTTTGGTGCAGATGCCACCCGCTGGTACCTGATCACTAATGCATCACCCTGGGATAATCTGAAGTTTGACCTGGAGGGAATCAAAGAGATACAGCGGAAGTTTTTCGGAACATTATATAATACATATCAGTTCTTCGCTCTTTATGCGAATGTAGACGGGTTCGCTTTTAAGGAAACCTATATTCCGCTGAACCAGCGTGCAGAAATCGACCGCTGGATCCTTTCATCGCTGCATACACTGATTGGAAAGGTGACCCAACATTTCAACGATTTTGAACCTACACTTGCCGGCAGAGCTGTTGAGGATTTTGTGGGCGAACAGCTCAGCAACTGGTATGTGCGTCTTTGCCGCAGGCGTTTCTGGAAAGGCGACTATGAACATGACAAGATCGCTGCTTACCAGACTCTTTATGAATGCCTGGAGACTGTATCGAGGCTAATGGCCCCGGTATCTCCCTTTTTCTCCGACTGGTTATTCGGCAACCTGAATGCCGTCACGGGTCGTTTTACCAGCGAATCAGTGCACCATCTCCTGTTTCCGGCAACAGACCCATCTTTTATAGATACGGCGCTGGAAGAAAGAATGCTGCTGGCGCAAACGGCCTCTTCATTGATTTTATCTCTGCGGAAAAAAATGAATATAAAAGTACGTCAGCCACTTCAAAAAGTGCTGATACCAGTGCTTGACCCGGCCATGCGGCATCAGTTGGAAAAAGTGGAAGATTTGGTAAAGAGCGAAGTAAATGTAAAAGAAATACAATATTTGAATGATACTGAGGGTTTTATAAAGAAGAAGATCAGGCCCGACTTTCAGGCTTTGGGTAAAAAACTAGGTGCACGCATGAAAACGGTTTCTCAGGCTATCAGTGAATTTAGCCAGGAGGACATTCAGAAACTCGAAAAAGATCGGTCGTTCATATTGTTTATTGATAACGAAGCCTTAATATTACAATTAAATGAAGTAGAGATCACCAGCGACGATATACCTGGCTGGACGGTTGCGAGCAAGGATGGGTTAACGGTTGCGCTGGATGTAACGGTAACTCCTGAGCTGGAAAATGAGGGTAATGCCCGTGAGCTGGTAAACAGGATTCAGAAACTGCGAAAAGAGAGCGGTTTTGATCTCACCGATAGAATAACTGTTAAAGTCTCCGCCCTGAACGAGCTAAACAGTTCTTTTAGCCAATTTAATGACTATATTTGCGCGGAAATTCTGGCAGATAAACTTGAGTTGGTAGCGGAAATCACCGGCGGAGTGGAGATCGAGGTGAATGATGTTCTTTTTAAAATATCTGTCAAAAAGTCCTAATGGGAACTTAAAAGGATAATAGTATGGCGACAAAGAAAAAAGTGGCAGTTAAGCCTGTCCCTAAAAAAGCGGCGAGTGCTAAAAAAGTTATACCGGCTTCAAAGCCTGCTACCGCCGTAAAAGCGAAGGCGTCGAAGTTTGTAGCTAAGCCAGTTGCGAAAGCTCCTGCTAAGAAGGTTGCGCCAGTTGTTGCTAAGAAAGCTGTTCCTAAAGTTGTTGCCGTTAAGAAAGCCGAGGTGAAAAAGACGGAATCTAAAAAGATGGAGGTGAAAAAGACGGAAGTGAAAAAGACTGATATAAAAAAAGCGGAACCCCAGAAGATACAAAAGCCTGTTACGGTAACAGCAAAACCGGCAGCAGTTGCAAAGACTGAGGTAATAGCCACTATTAAAGAGGTTAAGCCTCCTAAAGAGGTCAAGCCTCCTAAAGCTGTAAAACCACCAAAGGAAAGCCGGGATAAGAAATCGACATTGCCGCCCCGCAAGATGTATGAAAAGAGCATGGGGATTCTTAAAAGCCTTCCTAAAAAGGCTGAAGCAAGACCAGCCGCTCCAAAACAGGTGATTGCCCCTCCTCCATTCAAGAAAACACCTCCAAAAGAGGTTGATCGGGTGAGAACGGGGAAAGTTGTTATTCCAGAATTCAAGACAAAGACGGTTCGTAAATACGAGCCGGATTTCACAAAATCAGTATTAGATACACCTATGCACGATAATTCAGGACCTTCACAGAGATATAGTGATGTCGATCTTCAGGAATTCAGAGATCTGATCAACAAGAAACTAGACGCCGCCAAAAAGGAATTAACTTATCTACAAGGGCTTATAACGCGTAAAGACGAGATGGGCGGAGATAATGACGACGCACGCTACATGACGATGGAAGATGGAAGTATGAGTATGGAACGGGAGCAGCTAAGCCAGATGGCCAGCCGCCAGATTACTTTTATCGATCACCTGGAAAAAGCTATCATGAGGATAGAAAATAAGACCTACGGCATCTGCCGTGTTACAGGAAGACTGATCGACAAAGCCCGTTTAAGAGCTGTGCCTCATGCAACACTTAGCATGGAAGCCAAGCAGATGCAGCATAAGTAACAGAAGAAAAATTATCTTAATGTTTTGCTTACGCCGATCTTAATGCCGTATTCCATCAGGTATTCCCTTATTGGATAGCGGTCGGTATAGGTAGAAAGCAACTGATATCGGAACTGCGGACCGATCTGCCATCTTAACCCCGCGGAGCTATAAGAAATATACGTTTCGAATGCTGCATTAATGTTCCATTTACGAACCAGGTCGGGTTGTTGTGTGTAGTTTGCGTAGTCTGAAGTAAGCAGGTAGGTTTTGTTATGCAGCAGGTAAGCCGGCTGCAGTGTGCCTGCTACATTCAATTGGAAACGTTTGCTGCCCAGCAGTCGCAATTCTGCCCCTACCGGCATGGAAAGCTGGAAATATTGATTCTGCAACTGCTCCGGCATGCGTCCCCCCAGGTTACGAATGGAAGAGTAGGTAGTGATGGTTTCAGCGGTGTTTGAATTAGTAGCATTGCTAAGCGTTATTTCAGTAAGCTCTCTTCCCGATTTATAAGCATTTATATTATAACGGATATAATTCAGCTGGATGCCTCCTTTGAGAACCAGGTAGTCGGATACGTTAAATAACAAAGCAGTGCCCGCTTCCAAACCGAAAGCCGGTTTATGATCTACGATTCCATTAACATCTACCGGTTCTGCTGACACCGGCACTACATGAGGCCCTTGCACATCACCTTTATAATTATTCATTTTGCGATAACCGGCCGCTGGAGACACATAAAACTGCAGATGGAAACGTGCTCTTCTGCTTAACCGGATCGTTGCACCTTCCTGCAGCCAGTTGATCTCCCGCTCTTTAATTACTTCATCCTGGTTTTCCGGTTTCACTCCGTCTTCTTTGGCAAGGGGAATAACAGAACGTTCGCCGGAAGCAGGCAACTGCGCCATTACCGGAACCGAACTCTCCAATGCCCTGTCAACCATTACGGATCCGTCGTTTAACGGCAGTTCCTGAGGAGGTAAGGCGGAAGAAGCGAGAGAACCGATTTTTCTCTTCTTAGAAGGTATCGAATAGCCGGAAGAAGATCCTGATGCTGTGCCAGTAATCGTGGATGTGCCGGATGTTTTACTGGTAGCAGTTGAACGAGCGGCAGGTAAAACCGGGGATTGGGACGCCGTAGAAAAAGCATTCAAATTGTTGATGGAATCGCTAACTATATTGTTGGCAGCCCTTTGGTAACCGGAAGAAACTATCTCTATGCTTATAAACAATAATGTGGTGATTAATAAAAGAGCACCGGTTGCCACATACCACTTCCTGTTTCTTTTTAAGTGTAAAGAGCTGTATATGCCATGCCATACCCCTTCAGAAGGATACAGTGTAAATTGATCGACTTTTTGTTTTAAAAAGCCTTCAAATTCATCATCATCATACAGGTTGCTCTCCATTTCACTGGTAATTTATAAGGGTTGGGTCTTTCCACGGCCTTTGTCAGTTGTTCGGTTCTATTCATCCCTATTAATAAACTTTTATCTTCCAAAAGCAAGCATTGGCAGCTTGGTTTTAGATTTATATATAATGTTTTTCTTCAAAAGAATATCTTCCAGCATCTGCTTTGCCCTAGTGTATTGAGAGCGGCTGGTGCTTTCTTCCACGTCCAGCATTTCTCCTATTTCCCTGTGAGAATACCCTTCGATCGCATAGAGATTTAAAACAGTGCGATAGCCTATCGGAAGCAAGCGAATGCATTCTACCAGTTGCTTAGCCTGAACGATAGACGGTATCGCGTCTTCTCTTACCTGCATACTATTGGCGTGAATCAGGTCTACACTTTCGATAAACCTCTTATTCTTCTTCAGGCTATTGATGCAGGTATGCACTATGATGCGTCGTATCCAGCCTTCGAATGCTCCCTGGTTGCGGAAGGTATGTATCTGAAGAAATACTTTGATAAAGCCTTCCTGCAACATATCTTCTGCATCTTCCCGGTTATGTGCAAACCTGTAGCAGACAGCCAGCATTTTAGGACTGTATCTATTATACAATTCCTTCTGTGCCAACGCATCATTCTGAATACAATCCTGTAAAATGGCTTCCTCCGACATACATACCGTTTGGTTACCTGTAATTTAGACAATTTTTTAATACAAATGCTGCTTCTAAAAAAAAACACCGCAAAAGCGGCTCTTCAGGGCGCCTCGCTAAAGGTAGAGATGAATTTACTTATACCGTTAATACTGTTCCGGTCATTTCTTCCGGTACTGGTAACTGCATCATCGTTAAAATGGTAGGAGCAAGATCGCCCAGCTTACCCGCTTGCACGGTTCCTCTCCACTCTTTATCTATTACAAAAAGGGGAACCAGATTCAGCGTATGTGCAGTATTGGGGGTTCCATCATCATTGATCATATAGTCAGCATTACCATGGTCGGCCGTTAAAAAAACAGTATAGCCGTTATCGACTGCGGCAGCAACCACCCGCTGCACGCATTTATCCACGGTTTCAACGGCCTTGATAGCCGCCGAAAAAACACCCGTATGCCCCACCATATCTGCGTTGGCATAATTGAGGCAGATAAAGTCTGCCGTTTGATTTTCTATTTCCGGTATCAGCGCATCTGTAAGTTCGAACGCACTCATTTCCGGCTGCAGGTCGTAGGTAGCTACTTTGGGAGAGGGCTTCATGATTCTTGTTTCACCTTCAAAAGGCAATTCTCTGCCTCCGCTAAAGAAGAACGTAACATGAGGATACTTTTCCGTTTCAGCTATACGAATCTGTTTTCTGCCGTGCCGCGCCAGCACTTCTCCGATCGTGTTATTCAGGTTATCCGTTTCAAAGACTGCCCGCACTCCCTGGAAGCTCTTATCGTATTCCGTCATGGTAGTATAATGTAACTTCAGGGCCTTCATTCCATGCTCCGGAATGTCTGTTTGTGTGAGCACTTCCGTTATTTCGCGGCATCGATCCGTTCTGAAATTAAAACAGATCACTGCATCGCCATCATTAATGGTGGCTAAAGGCTGACCGTTTTCGTAAGTGATAACAACAGGGTTGATGAATTCATCCGTGATGTTATCGGAATAAGCGCGCTCGAGGGCAGCCATGGCATTAGTATGTTTATCGCCCGCTCCCAGCACCATCGCATCATAAGCCAGGCGCACGCGTTCCCAGCGTTTATCCCTGTCCATAGCATAGTATCTTCCGCTTACGGACGCTATTCTTCCGGTGCTTAGGTTCATGTGATTAACCAGATCGGTGATGAATCCCAGTCCACTTTTAGGATCGGTATCCCTTCCATCTGTAAAAGCATGGATAAAGACGTTTTTAAGGCCCTTAGCTGCGCACAATGTAAGCAAGGCTTTTATATGTTCGATGTGCGAATGCACACCTCCGTTACTTACAAGGCCGAGAAGATGAAGCGGTTTGTTATGTTCTTCGGCATATTTAAGTGCATCCAGAAGCACCTGGTTCTGATTGAAACTGCCATCGCGGATAGCCACATTGATGCGCTGCAGTTCCTGATAAACGATTCTTCCGGCACCCAGATTGAGATGACCTACTTCACTATTGCCCATTTGCCCATTTGGAAGGCCTACCATTTCACCGCATGTAACCAGCGTTGTATTTGGATATGCGCTATAAAGCGAATTAACAAATGGTGTATTCGCATGCCGGATGGCATCACTAGAAGGTATTTTACCAAGGCCCCAACCATCCATGATTATAAGAATTGCTTTTTTATTTTCCATGTGCTAAAACTACAGTATTTGGCATATTTTTGGCAACTTAAAGGTGAAAAATCCTGATATCCAATAGCCTACCGAAAAACAGCGGAACTAAAACTTTAGCGTATGATTTTTTTTACCAAACTCTTACTGCTTATAACAGCTTCTCTTGCAACCAGCTCTTATACTGCTTCTTCCGAAATGGATGATATTATTGCCGCTTTGAAGTCTGGCAATGCATCTCAACTTGCCAGGTATTTCGATAGCAGAGTAGATATTTCCCTCCCTGCTAAAAGTGATAACTACAGTCAGCGTCAGGCAGAGATGATTATGAAGGATTTTTTTCTTCAGAACGCCGTTAAGTCTTTTCAGCTTAAACATACCGGAGAGAATAAGGACGGCTCCCAGTATTGCACGGGCACTTTGATTACTAAAGGCGGAAATTACCGCACCATTCTTTTCATGAAGCAGAAGGGCGACAGACAATTACTTCAGCAACTTAGCTTTCAGAACACCGATTGACGGCAGCATGATATTTGATTTCCTCAAGTAACCTGCAGCTTTTGTAGTTTTGCAGTTATGACATCTTTTCACCAGCAACTCCGTATTTTAATTGAAGCCGCTTTGAAAGAAGATATCGGCGATGGCGACCATTCAACGCTTTCGTGCATTCCATTTGCGGAACAGGGAAAAGCCGTATTGCGGATCAAGCAGCAGGGCGTGCTTGCGGGAGTAGAGGTAGCACAGCAGATACTGATGATCAAAGATCCCGAAGTTGAATTTACCAGTATCAAAAAGGATGGCGATGCCATGCTTCCCGGCGAACAGGCATTCGAGATCGAAGGATCGGTACACACCATACTGCAGTGTGAAAGACTTCTATTGAATTGCATGCAGCGCATGAGCGGGATAGCTACCCTTACGGCAAAGTATGTAAACCTGCTGGAAGACCATCATACGAGAATTCTTGATACGCGCAAAACAACACCTAATTTCAGGTTGCTGGAAAAAGAAGCCGTTCGTATCGGCGGTGGCACCAATCATCGTTTTGGATTATATGATATGATTATGCTGAAAGATAATCATATCGACTATTGCGGGGGTATAGAAAGAGCGATTGGTAAAGCCTATGAATACGTGCGCTCGGTAAAGCCCAATCTTAAAATAGAGGTAGAAGTGCGCACGCTGGAAGATGTAGAAAAAGTGATGGCTACCGGAAAAGGAAGGGTGTTCCGCATTATGCTGGACAATTTTACGCCGGCTCAGATCAGAGATGCTTTAAGAGTTATCAAGGGTAATTTCGAAACGGAGGCAAGCGGGGGTATCAACCTTGAAAACATCATTTCCTATGCGGACACAGGAGTGGATTATATAAGCGCGGGCGCTTTGATTCATCAGGCACAAAGCCTCGACCTTAGTTTAAAAGCAGTAAAATGAGCAAGAAGAATAAACCGGACGCACGCGGATTCGTTTTCAGCACAGACCCTAACTTCAGCTATGAGGAAGAGCACCAGGAAACGCAGGAGACACCCGAACCGGCCAGCCAGCGATTGAAGGTGAGCCTGGATAAGAAACAACGGGCAGGCAAGGTGGTGACACTTGTATCCGGCTTTAAAGGCAGTATCCCAGACCTTGACGATCTGGGGAAGAAACTAAAGAATTTCTGTGGAACAGGCGGATCCGTAAAAGATCGTGAGATCGTTATCCAGGGAGATCAGCGTCAAAAAGCATTACAATGGCTGATAAAGAATGGGTTCACGAACAGTAAAATGTAATATTCAACCCCACCTATCTTTTCAGAAAAGAAGTGTTATAAACAGCTTCCTTAATGCGCACCTGCAATATATAAGCACCTGGAGATAACTGGCCTGCTTCAATCACCTGCCGTGCTTCTCTGGTAGTCTTATTGAAAGATATGGTTTTGATAATCCTTCCATCCTGGCTAACGATACTTGCCTGCGCGGCACCTGATTCAGGACTATTTAGTTTCAGCGTGATAAGATCGATAGCGGGATTAGGCGTAACCGATAAAGCGGTCTTGTTTCCTTCCGACGTACTGACCGTTACGGTTCTCAGGAAAGTAGTTTTGCCATCAAGATCCTTTTCGACCAGCCGGTAAAAGGCCTTTCCGGTTAGGGCGTTTCTATCTTTAAAACTGTATATACTTCCAGTAGCTGAATTAGTTGCAGGTACGGTTCCAATTAAAGAAAAACGGATACCATCCACGGAACGTTCTACATCGAATGCAGCGACATTCTGTTCATAAGATGTTTTCCATTCCAGTACAACTTCGTCCCGAATGACCGCGGCCTCGAAATGAACGAGTGTGACAGGGAGCACAGATCCATTGCTACGGGAATATTGCAGCATCCATTCATAAACGTTTTTACCGTTTCTTTTATAGGTTGGATCGTAGGTCTCGGTCCAGGCATCATGTTTATTGCGGTTGGGGAAAATAGTGATGATGGCCGGGGGTGTTGGGGGCTGAATGTTTCCGGTAGGGCTATTTATTCCGGCTACCCAGTAAGAGGTAAGAAAACTGTTAACATTAGGATCCTGATCATTGTGTGTTGCCCATACCGGTAAATTACTCTGTGCTATTACGTTAGCAAGTGGAACGGTGGGCCAGAGATCACCAGATACAGGCAGAATAGCTGCCAGTCTGTTAGCGTTGGCGGTACTGGAGGATGCATAGAGCCAGGTGCAGTAAGCTCCGGCACTTAAACCCGTTAGGTAAATCCTATCTTCATCTACCCGGTAATTGCTAACCACAAAGTTTATAAGGGCTTCCATATCGGCAATGGACATTCTATCTGCCTGTGTAGCTGCCGGTATATATTGGGGAGAAATCACTATGAAACTGAAGGTATTTCCACGTACCGTAAAGCTGGAAGGAAATCCGCTTTCATTGATCAATTTGGGAATGCCCACATCCAGTAATTTAGGTAATTCCGAACCGCCGTTTCCTGCATCGCCCAATCCATGCAGGAATATTATTACAGGATGTTTAGCATTGCCGGTACTGTAACCGGCCGGCAAGTATTCGTAATAGCCATTACATTTCGAATTGATCGGGATCGCACGAGGCGTATGAGTTTGACCTATTGCCGGAAAAACTGCTGTGAAGAACAACACAATCCCGATATAACTAACTACTAATTGCTTTAAAAACACGTTCATCTGCTGGTTTATTTTAAATGTGGCGGCATTCAACCGGCAAGCATAGTAGAATATTCAAAGAATGAGGATTAGAGTATGGGGCGTATATTGGTGAAGGTAATAAAAATCATGCCACCCCAACAATGGGGTCTAATTGATATTATTAAGTTAACCTGCGATAATTTGCAATATGTTTATTGACCCTGTGCAAGAGAATAGCCTTTCTTACTTCCCCAGCTATTTAAAAGTTCAAGTGAGCAAACTTTAAAATCACCGCTCAGGCTGGCATATAACCCGATAATATCGTTTTGACGCAATGAAGTATCATCAGTGCTTTCGAACCGAATATTATATTGATTCACCAGATTCGTATATATGGAGCCTGTAGGCCATACCTGAGTACCCCGGTTGCTGATACTTACCAGTTTGTACTTAATACCGCCATGCCGCAGGCATTTTTCAGCAAGTTCCTCGGGTTGGAGGTTGCTTTCAATAAATATATCGACACCCATGATCTTTTCCTGTACGTCATCAACACTTTCAAGCATGGGATTGTGCTCCAGATGAAACACTGTGCAGGTAGATGGATGATCTATCTCGGCAGCTTTGGGACTGTTTAAAGGCTGTTTACCGAAATTACCGATAATGGCTTCGGCAAACGTGGTAGTATTTACCGGGAGAATGCTTTTATCCCCGAAATCACCCGTATGCACACCCGATTCAAGAGTGAACAGCAGTGCGTTTTCTATAACCGAAGCACTCTGCATCAATCCCAGGTGTCGCAACATGGCAAGGCCGCTTAGTAATAAGGCCGTTGGGTTGGCAATATTCCTTCCCGTTATATCCGGAGCGGTGCCGTGGACGGCTTCAAAGATGGAAATATGATCTCCGATATTGGCTGAAGGTGCAAATCCAAGCCCACCTACGAGACCCGCACAAAGATCGCTTACAATATCTCCCTGAAGGTTGGTAAGCACTACTACGTCGAAGGAATCGGGCCGGGTAACGAGCTTCATGCAAAGATCGTCTACAATCACATCGTCCGCTTTCAGGTCGGGGTATTCTTTGGCTACTTCATAAAAACATTCCAGGAAGAGACCATCGGTCAGCTTCATGATATTAGCCTTATGACCGCAGGTAATCCTTCTTGTCCCTTTCTGCCGGGCCATTTCAAAGGCGTATTTTATAAGCTGAAGACTTCCCGGCCTTGTTATAAAACGACGGCTGAGTGCCACATCGTGCGTAAGCATGTGCTCGATTCCTCCGTAAGTGTCTTCGATATTTTCCCGAACGATCGTGATATCGATCGGTATGCCTGCTTTGCTGAATACCGTTTCCACACCATGCAGCGTTTGAAAGGTTCTCTTATTGGCGTACGTATTCCAGGTTTTACGGGCAGTTACATTGATACTCTTTACTCCTTTGCCTTTTGGTGTTTCCATAGGGCCTTTGAACAATATGCCCAGGTTCTCGATAGTTTCTTTTGCCTGATCGGTCATGCCATTGCTGAAGCCTTTATCGAATACCCACTTGCCCATATCCACGAACTCATATTCGAGCGATACACCGGCTGCCTGGAAAATAGACAAGACAGCTTGCATTATTTCTGGGCCAATACCGTCGCCATTAGCTACAGCAATTTTCATATATACGTTTTTCTTTAGTTGTAAATAATCTACCTGCCCGACAGTTAGCTCCTGAAGTTATGGAGACTGGTACTGTTAGAAGTGTGCAAATTTAAGCCAACCTGCGTCAACAACAAGTTAAGTACCGGAAAATCCGTGCATTTTATTTAATTTTATAAAAATTCACGGATGGTTAGCAACATTTCAGAGGGTGTGGAGGTAACGGTAGAAACCTTCTACCAACCCGATTATTCGAATCCCGCTACCGGTGAATTTATGTTTGCTTACCGCATTACACTGGAGAACCGCAATACATTCCCCGTTCAGCTAAACAGAAGGCACTGGCATATTTTCGATAGCAATGGCGATAACAGGGAAGTGGAGGGTGAAGGTGTAATAGGCGTGCAGCCGGTGCTTAACCCAGGCGATCGCTACCAGTACACCAGCGGCTGTAACCTGCGTACCGAAATGGGCAAGATGAGCGGCAGTTATACCATGGAAAACCTGCATAATAAAAAGCCACTAACGGTGACGATACCATCCTTCGATCTCGTGGCCCCATTCAAGAACAACTGATCCTTTCTTGCTTCCTATTTCACTCCGTGCATTAGTTTTTTGAGTAGGGGATGGAGTATTACTACCAGTAAGCCGAGCCCGATAGGCACCAAGGTGAATATGAGGAAGAATGTTGACAGGGAATATTTAGCACTTATTTCATTGATCATTCCACCCATTGTTCCGGCAGTCTTGTTTCCGATGGCTATTGCCAGATACCAGATTCCGAACATCACTCCTGTCATGCGGGCAGGAACAAGTTTGCTTACATAAGAAAGCCCGACAGGAGAAAGGCATAATTCACCGAGGGTGTGAAACAGGTAAGCCAGTATCAGCCATATCATACTTACTTTCACCAGCTCATTTCCCGGGATAACGGAGCTTGCTCCATATGCCAGAGAAGCAAAGCCAAGACCAAGTAAAGTCATACCTATTCCGTATTTGAAAGCGGCAGGGGGATTGTATTTGCTTGTCCAGATTCTGGACACCAATGGGGCAAATGCTATTATGAAAAATGAGTTTAGGATACCGAACCATGATGCGGCAACGGTGGTTTCTTCCTTACGGAATTCACGATTCAGCATCCAGATCACTACAGCCCATATTGCCACAAAACTGCTGGCAAGAATAGTATTTCCGAGTGCATATTTCTTGAAAGTTTGTCTGAAAAGCTGCCATAGAACAAAGGTAATAATGCCGAGAGGGATAACAGTGAGCAGTGTGTTGATGATCTTAAAAGTATATGCTGCCGACCCGGCAAGTGCCCGTTGCGTGTATTTCTCCGAAAAGATGGTCATCGACCCTCCGGCCTGTTCAAACGAGGCCCAGAAGAACACCGTGAAAAAGGCGAAGATGGTAACTGCCACTAATCTTTCTCTTGTGATGAGTGAGTAGCGTAAGAGTCTGCCTACAAGAAGAATCAGGAATAAAGCCAGGCCAAGTAGAATAGTGAAGTTCGACCCGTCTATACCAACGACAGTAAAAGCAAGCAAGTTGTTGCCACTAATTACCGAATAAGGATCATTCAAGATCCAAACGAGGCCGCATAATAGCGATGCTATCATTAAGACGGTATCGAGATGAGTGAACGGAACCCTTTTATCTCCGTCTTCTATATTCTTCTTTTCAAGCTTATCTGATTCAGTAGGCTTTAGTCCGACAGTTCCAAAGATGCCCTGGGTAAAGTAGAACTGGAGCATTCCGAAGAACATGAAAATGCCCGCGAGGCCGAAGCCCAGGCTCCAGCTTATATTTTCACCTATATATCCACATAGCATGATTCCGAGAAAGGCGCCCGCGTTTACCCCCATGTAGAAGATGGTGTAAGCCGCGTCTTTCTTCTCCGGAAAATCCTTGTACATGAAGGAAACGATGGAAGTCATATTTGGTTTAAAGAATCCGTTGCCAAAGATCAAAAGAGCAATGCCAAGGTATAAAAAGGCGGGAGTTTCCAAAGCCATGCTAGCATGGCCAAGCGTCATAAGAAACGCGCCAAGAACTACAGCATTCCTGTATCCCAGGTATTTGTCGGCAATATAGCCACCCATAATCGTTGTAAGGTAAACAAGTGAAGTATAAGTTCCGTAGAGGGCGAGGGCGTTTTTCGTTGGCCATTCCCAACCTCCTTTAGAAGCAGAAGAAATAAGAAACAGTACCAGTATCGCTCGCATACCGTAATAAGAGAAGCGTTCCCACATTTCTGTAAAGAAAAGAACGAAAAGACCTGAGGGATGTCCTAATACTTTAGACTTGAAAAAATCATTGCTTTCCATATGTGCATTTAATAATAATTCACTGGTTCATTTTCTCTTCCCGCATTAGTTTCCTGAGAAGGGGAGATAGTAATAGTAAAAGGCCCCCGGCAACAAGCCCTATGTAAAAAAGGAAACGAAACAGATCCGCATATACGATCAGCGATCCTTTTACGTCTGTAACGATGCCTCCCGAAGTATCTACACTGGCAATATCGGCGAGACGAGCTGCGATAAATTCCGAGCTGGCGGTTGCAAGAAACCAGACACCCATCATAAACCCCACGATTCGGGGAACGGAGAGTTTGGTTACTGCAGAAAGGCCGACTGGAGATAGGGCGAGTTCTCCGCAGGTATGCAGCAGATAAGCGAGTACCAGCCATGCAGGCGACACTTTACCGAAATCATCTGCATTAGAGATACCTGCTACAAGAGCTCCGAAGCCAAGACCTGCGAGCAGTATGCCAAGAGCAAACTTTACCGTAGTACTGGGTTCGATATTCCGTTTAGCCGTCTTTACCCAGATCCAGGCAAAAATTGGTGCGAGCAGGATGATAAAAAGAGCGTTTAAAGACAGGAACTGAGACGCTTTTATCTCGCCGAAAGAAGTTTTTCTATCAATGATACGATCTGCAAAGAGGTTCATGGAGGTATAGGCCTGTTCAAACAAGGCCCAGAACACAACGGTAAAGATTATAAGTACCAACAAAACAATCATCTGCCCTTTCTCTTTGCGGGTGCATTTTCTAATGATGAACCATATCAGGAACAGTACTACACCTACAGAAGTAAGCGTAAGGATGCTGCCAACCACCCTATGATGCTGCACCAATTGCCAGCAAACGAACACGCCACCTGCCGACAGGATATAAATAAGCCATTCTTTGCTTACACCCACTGCGGATCTTTCTTTCAATAGCTCGGGATTCGGGGGCTCTGCTTTCCCCAGCAGGTATTTTTGCCCCCATATAAAAAACAGCAGGCCGAACAACATGCCGATTCCGGCTGCTCCGAACCCATATCTCCAGCCATAAGTTTCTCCCAGCCAGCCACAGAGTAATGTGGCAATAAAAGACCCGAGATTGATTCCCATATAGAAAATGGTAAAACCCGCATCTCTGCGTGGATCGTCTTTGTCGTAAAGTTGTCCGACTATAGTAGATATGTTTGGTTTCAGAAAGCCTACTCCCATGATGATCAGCCCCATCGAGAAGTAAAATACCTGCACGGCGGTTTCGTCCCGCACCACCTTCCCGGCATTGTCGTAATAGGCCTGAGATCCTTCTATCGCCATACCTGCATGCCCCAGCACCAGAAGTATGGCACCGAAGATAACCGCTTTACGGAACCCCAGATATCTGTCGGCCAATATACCACCAAGAATGGGCAGCGCATATACCAATGCTGCGTAATTACCCACTATCTGATTGCCTTCCGTATCAGAAAAGAAGTGGTATTTCGTAAGATAAAAGATCAGCAGCGCCTTCATTCCGTAGAAAGAGAACCGTTCCCACATTTCAGTAAAAAAAAGTATGTAAAGCCCCGCAGGATGACCAGCTATCTCACGATTTTTGGTTTGCATTTATTTGGTTTGGTTATAATAATACACCAAAATAGCGAAAAATGTATTCTTACATTAAGAAAATGTATAAATGGTAGCCATCCTCTCGTTTTCACTCGCTATCTTTCCGCAATTATAATGCATTACACTTAAAGGCTGACGGGCATTGCCAGAATACCAATGAATGTAATTTATAATGCGCATATTTGCAGTTTTGGAAACATTATCATCATGAATATTCTACTCTTAGGAAGCGGTGGGCGAGAACATGCCCTTGCGTGGAAATTAAAGCAAAGCCCGCATTGTTCAAAGCTTTTTATAGCCCCGGGAAACGCAGGTACGGCCAGATGTGGTAAAAATGTTTATTTGAATATTAATGATTTTGAGGCTCTGGGGAAGTTTTGTAAGGAGGAAGCGGTAGAAATGATGATCGTTGGACCCGAAGAGCCGTTGGTAAAGGGAATTGCGGATTTCTTCAGGAAGGATGCTTCCCTTGCTTCCATAGCGGTAATCGGTCCTTCCGGTGAAGGAGCCCAACTGGAAGGCAGCAAATCTTATGGCAAGGCATTTATGGCAAGGCATCATATTCCTACCGCAGCGTATGGAGAATTTGATGCCTTGAACTATGAAGAAGGAATAAAGTATCTTCAGAATCATTCTCTGCCCATTGTATTGAAAGCCGATGGGCTTGCTGCCGGCAAGGGAGTACTGATCTGTAAGAGTCATGTGGAAGCATATGCAGAGTTCGAACTGATGATACAGCAGAACAAATTTGGAGATGCCAGTAAAAAAGTGGTAGTGGAGGAATTTCTGGATGGTATAGAGTTGAGTGTGTTTGTATTGACGGATGGAAAGAACTACGTTATACTTCCTGAGGCAAAGGATTACAAAAGAGTAGGCGAGGGCGATACCGGCCTGAATACAGGAGGAATGGGTGCCGTTAGCCCGGTTCCCTTCGCTGGACCTGATTTCATGAAGAAGGTAGAAGATCAGATTGTAAAACCGACCATTGAAGGAATATGGCAGGAAAATATCGACTTTAAAGGTTTTGTTTTTATAGGAATTATTAAAGTGGGAGATGATCCCCTGGTTATTGAATACAATTGCAGGATGGGCGATCCGGAAACGGAAGTGGTAATTCCAAGATTGAAAAATGACTTGGTAGAACTGTTTATAGCTACCTGGAACCAACAGCTGGATACTGTTCATATAGAAACAGATATAAGGAAGGCTTGTACAGTGATGGCGGTTAGTGGAGGGTACCCGGGTGAGTATGAGAAGGGATTTGAAATTGAAGGTCTTGGCCAGGCTGAAAGCGAGCATACCCTAATTTTCCATTCCGGCACGAAAGCTTTTGAGAACATAGTAATGACAAACGGTGGCCGTGTGCTTTGCGTCACCTCTTTCGGAAGCTCCATTACTGAAGCGGCAGAACGCTCCAGAGCAGCTCTTTCATATATCTCATTTGAAGAGATGTATTACAGAAAAGATATAGGCTACGAATTCATTGACCAGAACTGAAGCGGCTATGAATGTACACTACAGCGATTACCTGCAATTGGATAAAATACTCGCCGCACAGGAACCTGAAAGCGTAAAGCTGGATGCCCCCGCTCATGATGAAATGCTGTTTATCATCATTCACCAGGCCTATGAGCTTTGGTTCAAACAAATTCTCCATGAAACCGGCTCAGCTATCGATACCATGAAAAGGCCCGCCATAGAAGACAATTCGCCCGACCTGCAGATGGTAGTACATAAACTGGCTCGGGTGGGCAGCATTCTTAAAGTACTCGTACAGCAGATCGATATCATGGAAACCATGACGCCCATGGATTTTCTTGATTTCAGGGATATGCTGAGACCCGCTTCCGGTTTTCAGAGCTGGCAGTTCAAGATGATCGAGGCAAAACTGGGACTAAAGTTCGAGAACCGGCATGGCCGCGAATACTACACGTCTCAATTAAGGCAGCCACAAATCGATCTTATCAAGCAGGCAGAAACAGATCAGTCTTTTCTCGAACTACTCAATGGCTGGTTGGAAAGAATGCCTTTCTTCTCGGAGAGCAGTAATTGGTCGTACTACAATAGAATAACCTCACATTCGGAGCCACATGTTTTCTGGGCCGATTACCGACATATTTTTGCCGAAAGTTTAGCCCCCGCAGAAAGTAATAACCTCGAATATTTTGATAAGATTTTTATTGAAGAAAACAGGGGTATCGAACGTGGCCTGTCAGCTCCAGCTTCGAGAGCGGCACTATTCATCATGCTGTATCGCGGATATCCAATGTTGCAGCTTCCATTTCAGTTACTGAACAGCCTGCTGGAAATCGACGAACAATTAAGCACCTGGCGGTACCGGCACATGAACATGGTGCATCGTATCATAGGCACTCGTATAGGAACCGGAGGAAGCAGCGGGAAGGAATACTTGCGGGGAGCGTTGGACAAACACTATATCTTCAAAGACATAGCACTTCTTACCAGCTTTTTAATAGAAAGACGGAAATTGCCACAGTTAAGTGCAGAAATGGAAAGACGTTTGGGTTTTCACTCTTAAAAAAAGCTTTGCCCTTCCGATTATTTGCATCAAATTTGCATGCATTATTCTTGTTTTTAAAATCTGACTCTTTATACATGGGATTATTCAACTTTCTCACACAGGAAATAGCGATGGACCTTGGCACTGCGAACACCCTGATTATACATAATGACGAAATAGTGGTAAATGAGCCTTCCATCGTGGCGCTGGACAGGAATAACCCGAAAACAGTGTTGGCAGTAGGCAAGCGAGCACTGATGATGCATGAAAAAACACACGAAAGCATACGAACCGTAAGGCCGCTGAAAGATGGTGTAATAGCCGATTTTAATGCCGCCGAACTTATGATAAGGGAGATGATCAAAATGATCTATCCTAAAAAACCACTCTTTCCACCAAGTTGGAGAATGATGATATGCATTCCTTCCAGTATTACAGAAGTTGAAAAAAGGGCGGTGCGAGATAGTGCGGAACAGGCTGGCGCTAAGGAAGTGTACCTGATTCATGAACCCATGGCGGCTGCTTTGGGTATAGGTATAGATGTAGAAGAACCTGTTGGTAATATGATCATCGATATCGGTGGCGGTACTACCGGTATCACAGTGATTGCACTTGCCGGCATAGTATGTGATCAAAGTATCCGGATTGCAGGCGATGAGTTCACCGCCGATATTATGGAAGCGCTTAGACGCTATCACAGTTTGCTGATAGGCGAAAGAACGGCAGAACAGATCAAGATAAACATTGGTGCTGCCATGAAAGATCTCGACAATCCACCGGATGATATTCCTGTAAATGGACGCGATCTTGTAACCGGTATTCCAAAGCAGATCTTCGTTAGTTACCAGGAGATTGCCGAGGCACTCGATAAATCAATCTTTAAAATAGAAGAAGCCATTCTTAAAGCTCTTGAAACTACCCCACCAGAACTCGCCGGCGATATTTACCGCCGCGGACTTTATCTTACAGGTGGTGGAGCGCTGCTTCGCGGGCTCGACAAACGCCTGGCTCAGAAAATCAAGCTCCCGGTGCATATAGCGGATGATCCGCTTAAAAGTGTGGTGCGTGGCACAGGCCTCGCGCTAAAGAGTTATGACAAGTACCCTTTTGTAATGAGATGATTTTTTAGCTTAAACTTACAACCCCGTGCGTAATGTTTTTCTGTTCATTAGGAGATATTCCAACTTCCTTCTCTTCCTAGTGTTGCAGATTATAGCACTCTATTTCCTTTTTTCCTATAATCGCTTTCACGAAGCGGCATTTTCTGAAGTGGCAGACAGGATAACGGGTAATATCAATAGCAGGTATAATTATGTTGATTACTATTTCCATTTGCGCAATACCAACGAACAGCTTGTAAAGGAAAACCTTCAGCTTCGCTCCCTTCTTAAACAGAACTACGAAGCCCCTGATACTGCTAACGTTCTTGTAGTGGATTCCATTCTGGTAGATTCCATTAAAAAATTCCAGAAATACGAATACCATGCAGCAAAAATAGTGGGTAGCTTCGTGAGCACGCAAACGAATTATCTAACTATCCATAGAGGGGCTAATCAGGGCATACAGAGAGACATGGGTGTGATTGGTCCACTAGGAATAGTGGGCAGAATAGTTGATGTAAGCGATCAGTACGCTACCGTGATGAGTGTGCTAAGTGTTCGATTTAAGGTAAAGGCTAAGCTGAAGAATGGAGGTGAAAACGGCACTGTCGAATGGGATGGGGCAAGCCCATCCTATATTTACCTGAAGGATATTCCTAAAAGCGCCAAGGTAAAGAAAGGAGACTCGGTACTTACCAGCGAGCTTTCTTCCATTTATCCCGCTAATATTATGGTGGGGACGGTAGCGGACATCAGCGCCGACAAAGAGAGTAATTTTTTTAGCCTTAAGCTAAAGACTGCAACCAATTTCTATAGCATTCAATACGTTTATGTAGTTGGAGATCTTCAAAGGGAAGAAAGGAACCAGCTGCAAGAAGCAACAAAAAAGACGAATGAGTGACCTGCTAAGAAATATTATCCGTTTCATATTATTCATCCTGTTCAAGGTGTTTGTACTACACCAGGAGCCGCCCCTTCATCAGTTTGTAATTCCTTACCTGTATTTTCTCTTTATCTTATGGCTGCCTTACAGGATTTCCAGAGGAGGGCTCATGCTGCTTTCTTTTCTTCTGGGGCTTACTCTCGATTACTTTCTCAAGACTCCCGGGCTACATGCCGCAGCGTGCGTGCTGGTATCTTATATACGTCCGTTTCTTATAAACATGCTTATGCCTAAGGAAACAGCTGATCATAATTACTCCTCGCCATCAATTATTAGTATGGGTTGGGCACCGTATGCAACTTATGTGGTAGTTTTAACGTTTCTTCACAATGCATATCTTGTTTTTCTTGAGTGGATGCAATTCGGTAACTTTTTTTATTTCCTGGGGAAGGTATCGGCAACTACCGGCGTAGGTTTTTTACTGATCATGATTACGGAATTACTGTTCTTCCGGAAGGAGAAATTCAGGACAAATACGATATAGCATCCCTTGCAAACCAGGCTGATTATCTTAAATTAAAAAATAATACTCAATCAATAAGTACCGATGTCTGTGTTTAACCAATCCCGAAGCACTATTATACGCCTCATCTTTGCCGGGGTTTTTCTGGTTATCGTAATCCAGCTATTCAATCTTCAGATCATCTCGCGCGATTACAAGCAGCGCGCTATGGACAATGCGGTGTATCCTAAAAGAAAGTACCCCAACCGAGGGATCATATACGATCGCAAGAGCAAAGCCATTCTTAATAATACTATCATGTATGACCTTACCGTAACTCCTGCCGAGGTAAGGCATATCGATACGATAGCACTTTGCAATCTTCTTGAAATAGACACTATAGAGTTTAAGAAACGGGTGCTGGAGGCCATCATAAAGAATGGGCACGTACGGCCTTCAGTGTTTGAAGATCTGCTGCCAGCGGAGATTCAGGCCAAGCTGGAGGAGAATCTGTACAAGTTCCCCGGTTTCACCCTGGTGGAAAGACCCGTAAGAGTGTATCCCTATAACGCCGCCGCGCACATCATGGGATATGTGGGCGAGGCAGATACTTCCATCATCCGACGCTCCAATAATTTCTATCAGTTAGGCGATTATGTTGGCCGTTCCGGCCTGGAGAGCTATTACGAAAAAGTACTGATGGGGCAGCGCGGGATCGAGTTCCTCATCAAAGACAATAAAAATAGGATACAGGGGCACTATGAAAACAGGGCTTACGACACAGCGGCGGTTGCCGGAAGAAACATGCAGACTTTTATCGACATCGAAGTACAGCAACTAGCCGAAAAGCTGATGACTAATAAGGTTGGAGGGGTAGTAGCTATAGAACCCGGTAGTGGCGGCATTGTGGCAATGGTGTCGGGACCCAACTTCAACCCGAATGATCTTACTGGTCCGGAAAAGCAGAAAAACTATAGCAAGCTTGCTCTCGACGTAGCCGGGCCTCTACTGAACAGGGCCATTACGGGAAGATATCCTCCCGGTTCTACCTACAAGCCTATAGAGGCGCTTATCGGCCTGGATGAAGGTGTTATAACACCCTCCAGCGGCATCGGGTGCAGCGGTGCTTATTATGGCTGTAACCGGCCTGTACGGTGTACCGAGAAATGGCCTGGCCATGCCCGCGATCTGCGAACGGCCATTGCCTATTCCTGCAATTCTTTCTTCTCCAATACTTACCGGCTTATTGTTGATAATCGCGAACACGGCGGCGTAAAAAAAGGCTATGCGAAATGGAAAGAGTATATGAATGCTTTTGGTTATGGTGAACGGGTGGGTGTGGATCTTCCCAGTGAGAACAGGGGAAACATTCCGGATACGTCTGTGTACAACAAGGTGTACAATGGCTCCTGGAATTCCTGCACTAATGTAACCCTGGGAATCGGGCAGGATATGATGCTGGCCACACCCTTGCAGATTGCCAATGGCATTTGCATCGTGGCTAATAAAGGCTATTACTACACGCCACACTTCGTGAAATCAATAGATGACGAAACGCCGGAAGATGTTATTCTTGCTCCATTCCGGAAAAAACACGAAGTGCTTACCCATATTTCCGATACTACTTATGAAGCTGTAATAAGCGGCATGCAGGATGTGGTAGATATAGGAACGGCCAGGGGAGCTAAGATTCCTGGAATCAATATTTGCGCAAAAACAGGAACGGCGGAGAATTACCGGGTGATAGATGGTAAAAGAACACAATTAAAAGACAATTCCCTGTTTGTTTGCTTTGCCCCGAGAGAAAACCCCAAGATCGTGATTGCCGTAATAGTTGAGAATGCGGGATTCGGTTCTACCTGGGCTGCACCGATAGCTTCTTTAATGCTGGAAAAATATCTCAATGACACATTACGGACAGAACGGGTAAAAGAAGTAGATAGAATTGCAGCAGCCAACCTGATGCCGGGTTACCTGGTGAGAGAACAGTTCAAAGCAGATTCGGCAAGGGCGTTTTTCTATTTCAACTTAAGAAAAGATTCGGCACTTATTAAGAAGTATCTGAGGAAGAACAGGCCACCTGTGGACACGGTGTTAAAAAGAGCAGATGTAAGAACCGCATATCTGAAGACAAGGAAGAAAAAAACAGATGAAGACAGTCCTGCAATAAGCACACTTTTTCTACTTGGCCTTGCCGTAGTTCCGGTGAATGAAACTCGTAGAATAACAATGAGCAATAACAATTATGAACGATCGTAATGTATCCATATCAAAGGGTATCGACTGGATATTGGTGTGGATTTATATCGCACTGGTAAGTATCGGTATCATGAGTATTTTTGCTGCTACTTTCCGTGAGGGCGACGATATCGTGAAAACGTTTATTTCACTTAAAACCGACTACAGCAAGCAAGCCCTGTTTTTTATTATTGGCGGCTTTCTAGGTATATTCATTTTGCTTACAGACAGCAAATTCTTCACCGCCACGGCGAACTTATGGTATGCAGCCGGGATGGTTCTTTTGCTGCTTGTATTTCCGCTTCATACAAGAGTTAAAGGAACTGAATCGATCATCAAGCTCGGGTTTTTCAACCTGCAGCCCGCCGAACTCTTTAAGGTGTTTGTAAACCTTGCCCTGGCTAAATACCTGTCGCAGGTGGATACCAATTTTACTAAAACAAAGTCGCAGCTTATTGCGGCTGCAATAGCTATTATACCTGCCATTATCTCGATTGCTCAAAGCGAAACAGGACTTGCGCTTGTGTACTTTTCCTTCTTCCTGGTAATGTTCCGGGAGGGATTGCCAGCGGTGTACCTGATTATTGGATTTTCGCTTGCCGTGCTTGTAGTGGCTACGCTATTGGTAGAGAAATATACGCTCGCCATCGCCCTTACTGTTGTTGCGCTTATCGTGATCTATTATATGAAAAAGGGCATCCGCAGACACAAGAGTTTGCTAGCCCTTATCGTACTTACCTGGGCGGTAAGCATCTGTGTAGTGCTTTTTGCCGTGCCGGCTTTTTTCAATAAGGTGCTGAAGCCTTACCAGGTGCAGCGTATATATGCTACCGTGGGGAAGGATTTTCAGGTAGATCCGAGCCAGTTGTCGGAAGAGGATCTCAAAAAAATGGAGGACAAGAAGAAGGCCCAGAGCTATAACGTGATCCAAAGTAAAATCGCCATTGGAAGCGGGGGCCTGCTAGGGAAAGGGCTACTGAAAGGAACCCAGACAAGATATGATTTTGTACCCGAGCAGCGTACCGATTTTATATTCTGTACCATAGGCGAGGGTTTTGGATTTGTGGGAAGCATTGTGCTGATGGCAATCTACTTTTTACTGCTGATGCGCGTAATCACAATTGCCGAGCGGCAGAGAAGTGTTTTTAGCCGCTGTTATGCTTACGGTGTGGCCTCAATCATTTTCTTTCACCTTGCCATAAATA
>JACMJX010000207.1 GCA_014380425.1 Chitinophagaceae bacterium
CGTCAACTTCATAGTGATGTACAGCCTATAATCTTCAGATAGGGGTTAAGGTTATCTGAGAAACTGAATTCAGAGATCCTAAAAAATTATCCGAAGCAGGTGAACCGAAAGTAGGAATCATATTGAGCGTTTCAATCAAAGGATTACTTTGATTGTATCTGTAACTAACATAATCCATCCCTCTCCCTATCATGAAAACATACTTGGGAAGCGTACTGAATCTGCTTCTTGCATAGGCTAAAAAATTCTTGACGGAAGATGGGTGTTTCTTTATACCGAAAGCAAACTGATCTACCAACTCGCTCACATCTATTATTATCGCATTATAGCTTCCTCCGTTTACAGAACGTCTGTAATTTCTATAATCGTTTACAGGATTAGTGCCATCGGTATTGTTATACAAAATTGGATTGGAGATAATGATATAATCTCCCTGATTGGCAGCATTGGTAAAGTTCAGAAACGTTTTTGGATTAAGCGAAGTAACCTGAGTAATATTTGATTCTTCTTCATTAACCAAAACAAGGTTGCGCTCGTCTGTACCCCCTGGCAATACAAATTTAACTGAATCTCCTATCGCCGAATAAACAGCGGTATACCGCTCCCGGTAAGTTAAATCATATAAAACCGGAGGTACCGACCCTTTATCGAAATTGGTAATTGACAGAAGGTATCCTGCTGCTTTCGGCGGTAGTACAAAGGAAAAGTTTTTTGACGCACCAAAATCGAATTTCCTTGGATAGATGAGTTCATAATAAGAAACAACGATCCTGTCAGTAGGATTAACAGTTCCTCCCGCAGTAGGAGTGATAGTAAAGTCAGCTGCTGCATTTCCGCTGCTAATGAGCGATACCGGGAAATCTAATGTATCATTCACATCTTCGAAGATGGAAACCTCCTGATTGAAAAGAACGCTATTATTTAATTTTACACTTATGTTTCTTAGGTTCTGGGCATTTCCGGAAGCTCCGAATTTCATTTTACACAACACGGAAGCCGGGGTATAAACGGCCAGGTTGCTTAAAGCATCGCTCAGCGGAGAGAAAGGGTAGATCTCTCTTGAACTCCAGTACTCACCCTGATCGTAAGAAGATGAATACACATATTCACCGGCATTTCTTGCGAAGCCAGGATTAATCTGGTCGCGGAAATAACGCCCCGCAGTATGCATAAAAAAGGGCTCTGTGCCGAGGGTTGAGGATGACACATTATTTGCTCTATCCGTAATGCGCAAATGTGCGCCGGGTGCAGCTAGTAAAAAGTAAACCGAAGTGTCTGTCTGCAAGCTTATCTTATCGGAGTGCTGGTAGTTCGGATTTCTGTAAAGAGCCCTGTCGGCCTTGCCATCATTGGCTTCTGCCCAGAATTCAATATAACCACCTGCAGCTAAAGGACCCGTGGCCGATGTGGTATAAATAGCAACTTCCACCCCATTTCTTACCAGCTTGAACTGCTCTGCAGGCACTGCATTCAGTCCCGCAGCATTTAAAGTGGTTTGCGGAATACGGTACAAACCCGTTTGCCCCACTTTGAACTTATAATGAACCTTGGTAAAATCAATCCACTCGTTATTATACTGCTGAGAGAAAGCCGTAAAGCAACACATCAGACTTAACAGGGTAAATACTCTTTTCATAATATATCGCTTTCCTGGGTTCAGGGTTATTTTGTTTTCTTCTTTTTCACGAGATCCAGCTTCAATGAGAATATGTGCGTATACAGCGGGTTGGATTGGTTAGCAAGATTGGTGAATGCATAGTCGATCTGAACGTTGGACACCTTAAACCCTACGCCTAAACTCGGTTGGTAGATCCATATCTTCTTCTGATTGGTAGTATCGTTGTCGTCAAGCCCCTGCTGAAAATTGTTAATCCCACCTCTTACAAAGAAAACATCTTTCAGAGCGAGTTCAAGACCCATCTTGGGGTCTATACTGGCAACATCCGAACCCAGCACCGTATTCCGCTTTCCGTCAAAGGTAACATCTACATTTGCTTCGGCAAGCAGATTCAGGCTTTTACCGAGCCTGAAATTATACGCACCGCCCAGCACCAGGCGAGGTGCCGTTAATTCGCTTGATTTTACAGGTATTTCATTTTTGGTGATGAAGAATACTTCCCGCTCGCGTTCATTCAGGTTGTACGTCCAGGCGTTGAACGTAGTAGTAACATCCCGAAGCATGGCGCCCAGTTGAAACCTTTTACTTTTATATTGCGCTCCCAGGTCGAAGCCAAACCCCCACCCAGTAGCGAAATCACCGGCTTTCCGGTGAATTACTTTAGCATTGACGCCAATATTAAGGCTCCTGTTAGGATTGCCTAGTTTAACAGGCTGGGCGTACGATATAAGGAAAGCATAATCTGCTGAAGAAAAGCTGGTAATATTGTTGTAGTTAAGCGTTCCGTCTGCTTCCACGAGAAAGATAGTATTGGGGATATCGTCTACTGCAAAGCGCAGCAGGGAGAGTGCAATAGTTCTTCTCTTGTC
>JACMJX010000208.1 GCA_014380425.1 Chitinophagaceae bacterium
AAGGTATCAGGGTATAGTAATTTACGAAATTTTACTCCAAACAGTCTTCCCCTGTAGTGATTGGAGATGGTTTTTAAGCTGCAAATTTACGGCCGAATCCAGCTCCGCGTCCTCGTCTATTATCTTTATCGCTAGCTGTTTCGCAAGGTACAGCAACTGTTTATCTTCCGTTATGCTGGCGAGCTTGAAGTTGAGTACGCCGCTCTGGCGCGTTCCTCCTATATCGCCCGGGCCCCTCAGTTCCAGATCCTTTTCGGCAATCTTAAATCCATCGCCTGTGGAGGTCATAATTCTGATGCGCTCTCTTGCTTCATTGCCTAGCTTGCTTCCGGTTAGTAATATACAAAAACTTTCATCACTTCCCCTACCTACCCGGCCACGAAGTTGATGAAGTTGAGATAATCCAAACTTTTCAGAGCTTTCTATCACCATCACAGTCGCATTGGGCACGTTCACACCTACTTCAATTACTGTCGTAGAAACCATTATATGAGTGTCATTTGAAACGAAACGTTGCATATTTACTCCCTTAAGTTCCGACTTTTGCCGGCCATGCACCATACTAATCCAATATTTTGGTTCCGGGAAATAAGCTTTAACATTTTCATAACCTTTCATGAGGTTCTCGTAATCCAGTTTTTCAGATTCCTCTATCAGCGGGAAGATGATATATGCCTGTCTTCCTTTTACTATTTCAGATTTAATAAAGTCCATCACAGCCGGCCGCTTATGTTCATAACGGTGCACTGTTTTAATTGGCTTTCTTCCTGGAGGTAGTTCATCTATTACACTGTAGTCCAGATCGCCGTAGGCGGTCATAGCAAGGGTACGGGGAATAGGGGTGGCGGTCATTACAAGAACGTGCGGAGGTATTGCGGCTTTTGCCCAGAGCCGTGCCCGTTGTGCGACTCCGAAGCGGTGCTGCTCATCTACTATGGCAATGCCAAGATTCCGGAACCTGACCGGATCTTCTAAAACGGCGTGAGTTCCTATCAGAATATTCAGTTCTCCGGTTTCAAGTTGTTGAAGAATTTCTTTGCGTTGTTTTTGCTTCGAAGAGCCGGTTAGCAGTTTTATATGAACAGGCAGGTTACCTACCAAGGCGGTTAGACTGTCGTAATGTTGTCTGGCAAGTATTTCAGTGGGCGCCATCAGGCATGCCTGGAAGCCATTGTCTATAGCTAGAAGCATACAAAGAAGGGCTACGATCGTTTTTCCGCTTCCCACATCCCCCTGTAACAACCGGTTCATTTGTTTCCCCTTTGCAGTATCTAAACGAATTTCCTTTAGAACCCTTTTCTGGGCATTTGTTAAAGCAAAAGGCAGGTAGTTTTTGTAAAAAAGATTAAAAAGCTCCCCTACCTGGCTAAAAATCACGCCCTGAGAAGATCGGTGACGTTGTAAGCGCATCAGCCCCATACGCACCTGTGCAATAAACAGTTCTTCGAACTTCAGGCGTTCTACGGCCCTTTCAAATGAATGAGCGTCGGGTGGAAAATGGATATGCTCAAAAGCAGTGAATCGGTCCGTAAATTTCAACTGCCCAAGAATAGTTGCAGGAAGATTTTCAGGAATATCTTCCTTTTTTAGCATACTTATCAGAGAAAAAGTGAGTTTGGCCAGTTGTCGGCCTCCCAGCCCCCTTACTTTAAGCTTTTCGGTGGAAGGATAAACAGGTTCAAGAAAGCTTTTACCGTTTGTTTTTTCAGGGTCAAGCAGCTCAATTTCGGGGTGCATAATCTGGGGAACTCCGTTAAAGAAGCCAATCTTCCCGTAAACTAAATATTGTTGTCCTGCTTCAAGGTTCTTCTGTACCCAAGTAATGGCCTGAAACCATACCAGTTCGAGATCTCCTGTCGCATCTCTTAATTTCGCAATCAACCTCTTTCCCTTGTTTTCACCGGCTGTTTCAGTAAATATTAGTCGGCCGGCTACTTGTATATACTCTGTCTGCTCCGTAATTTCATTTATCTGTTTTACCTGCGTTCGGTCTACATGACGGCTTGGGAAATGTTCCAACAAATCGCGGAATGTGAAGATGCCCAGTTCTTTTTTCAATAGATCGGCCCTAAGGGGTCCAACTCCCTTTAAGTATTCGATGGGTGATGACAGTATGTTAGAAAGAGACCCTATTTTCTATGTTTGCTGCAAAAATATATTAAAAGGTGTTAAGCACCGAAAGCAATAAAGCCCCTTCGAGGGGGCCTTATTAATACTGTAGATATTGCGTGTAATTCGTTGTTATTTTTTTATAAGTTGTTGAACAGCATTAACTGACCCTACTGAAACCCGGATCAGGTAATATCCCGGCTTAAAATCACTTACCAGCACAGATTCTTTCCAGGTATCAGCGCTTTTCTTATAAGATGCCGTGGCTACAAGTTTCCCATCTGCATTATGGATTGACATGGTTAGGAGTCCTCTCTCAGCGTTCGCAATGGTAATATCAATTTTATCGATCGCAGGATTCGGATAAACATTAATAAAGTCTTTTTCTAAAGAAGTAACCCTTACATTAAGAACTTTAAAGAATGTTTTTTTACCGTCTTTATCCGTTTGAGAAAGCCGGTAGTAATTAATCCCTGTAACTGGTTGAGGATCCATATAACTGTACGAGCTTCCGTTGATGTAATTGGAGGTTGGCACTTGTGTTTTTTCTGTGAATGTTATTCCATCAACAGAATGTTCCACTGTAAAATAGGAGCTGTTTTCTTCCATAGACGTAGACCAGTACAAATAGGGCTGCCCTGCTTTCAGTGATACCTGGTAGTTAACAAGAGTAACAGGCAGGGGAATGTTTCCCTGATTTCGCGAATGCTGTAACATCCATTCAAACACATTGACACCATTTTCTTTAAAATTCGGGTTATAAGTTTGGGACCATGCATCATGAGAATTGCTTATAAAAATAGTTTTCCTTGCCAGGGCACCGGCTGATATGCCCTTAAGTAGGGTATACGCGGAATTTATCTGACTTACATAATCATTCGTGTAGTAAAGGGGTACTGTGCCGTCGCCGGAATTATGTGTTGCCCACACTGGCAGGTTGGCAGTTGCAATATTTCCGCACCTGGAACGCTCTGGCCATGATGCACCGCATACCGGCACTATTGCCGCAATCTTTTTCGCGTAATTGATATTGCTTCCTACATATTCCCAGGTGGCTCCACCACCCATGCTTAACCCGGTAACGTAGATTCTGTTCGTATCCACACGATAGTTTCTTTTAGCGTATTCTATAACGTTATCAACGTCCAGGGGGGTTGGCCAGCTGGTGAACTGAGGCGAAATGACTAAAAAACTATAGGTAGTACTATTGACGGTAAATGTAGTAGGAAACCTATTATTCCTGATTAGTTTTGGAAGATCGTTTGCAAGCACTCTGGGCAGGTCTGTAGTTCCGTTGCCTAACTCCCCCAGACCATGAATAAACAGAATCAACGGATACTTTGCCACACCGGTATTATAACCGAGTGGCAGGTATTCATAAAAGCCTTTACAATTTGCGTTGACAGTAACATTCCTAGCCGTTTGAACCTGCCCGGAAGCAATAGTGCTAATGCCTACGCTTATCGTCAAAAAGACACAAAATGCCCATAGGCTACAATAGAGTTGCTTCATGTTTTATATAAATAGATACAATAAAAATTAAGGAAAGATTAACTTATGTAAACCAATATCATGCCATCGTGTATTCAAATACGTGAAATTTGGGAAAGTGAATAACTTATCAGGGATGATTTTTAGTACATTAAAATTTATATAATCCGTTAATGGACTGTGAATTGGCGCGTTTCGTTAATACCGTTTTTTGATCTGATATTTAGCAGGTAAATTCCACCGGGGAGATATCCAACCGGTAGCACCACTTTTTTTACTGGCCCGCCTGCTATCACTTTTTTCAACAGGAAATCGCGTCCTTCTGAATTCAGCAGACGGATAATTGCGGCTTCACTATTCGAAGAGTTGATCTCCATTTCAACATTGCCGTTCCTGAAATTAAACGTACTTATCAGTGGAGGGTTAGTAGTATATCTAATACCTATTATTTTAGAATAACTTACTTTTAAATCTTCCCTAATCCCGAGTCTGTAATAATTATTGCCATCAAGAGGTAGCGAATCATTCCACCTGTACTCCTGCCGGTTTCCAGAACTTACTGCTTTTAAGGTATGTATTTTTGTAAAATCGCTCCCATTAGCGCTCCGTTCTATATCAAACCAGGTATTTGGATCTTCCGCATCGGTTTGCCAAAACAACGTTACCGCGCCTGTGCTCTGAATTACCTTAAATTCCGTCAAAGACAGCGGAAGTGGTGCATTTCCCAGGTCACTGAAAATGTTCTTCTCCATGATCCGCTGAAAAAGAAGTCGATGCCCTTCATCATTGGGATGAACCTGGTCTGCGGCCAGTTCGGGACGCAGCATACAAAGACCGTTATTTGTAACCAAATCCGTGTAAAAATCAATTGCGTAAGCACCGAACGTATTCATAATGGAATCCCGCAAGTCTCGTAGCAGCAGCCGCCTTGCAAGATCTACATCATGCCTTGGCTGGGTAGTAGTAATAAAGCATTTTACTCCCGCCGCGGTGACTGTCTGGTACATAAGCCGGAAATTATCCATCGTCTCCTTTGGCATATAAGCCGGGTTCAGGTTAATATCATTACTAGGCAGGCTAATGATTACAATATCTGGCGAAAGACTTAAAGCTTTTGTTACATTCCTGTTCGGATCTATCGGCCAGGCCGCCCTGTTAGCCGGTGCTACAAAGCTGGAAGGCATGGTGTTGTAGGTAAAAAAACCTGAAAAAGCAAGCCCTCGTTCCACAAAGGTATCCACTCCATCAGAAGCATTCGATCTGTAAGCAGTCTGCAATCGGGCCGCCCATTTAAGAGTATCGGCAGATGCACCCACACCAGCGGTGGTTGAAGAACCGATAAGAACAATTCTTTTCTGGGCACTTACCATTTCGCTCATAGCGCAAAGCAGACAACATACAAGCACTAATAGCCTGATCATAAGCTTTAAGATTTCTTGAAACAATAGTCAGTTTAGCAGATTGATTGTTTAAGCAGTTAAACAGTCAGGTAATCGATAGATTGGATGTCTAGAATTCAATAAATATACAAAAAAATGGTATTCGTTGTTTTTTTAATGCCGTTTGTTGATTATGAGTAGTTTCAGGGCCTGACATAGATTTCAATCATACCCTTCGTGTCTCCTCTTCGGGGGGCGGGAAACTGATCGATCATTTTATAGTTTATCTTCAACGAGTCTCGCACTCTGAAAGGATAGAAATTGTTCAGGGTCGGAATGAACTCAAACAAAACCAAGTCATAGTAATGACTGGCGATCCTGTTTTCAAAAAGCGCTGCCTGTTGGTTAAACATGCCCACCCCCAGATGATACCACAGGGGCAATTGCTCATTTCTCTCAAGCTGAAAAGGAATTTCCACTGCAAGCGGCGTAAGCTCACACATATTCAGCACTTTAAGATCTCCCCTGGTCTTATGGACTTTCACCAATTCCATATTCAACAACCGATTTATCCCATCTGCCGTAGGCTTGGGCATATAAATTCCGTCGAATGAGCGTAGGTCAGTATATACCCACTCGCTCATGGGTATCTCTGGTTCCGCGTTGCTGATCATATAGGTGTTTTTATTAACCAGATTTTCGCCGGAAGGGGATTGGGTGGCCACCACCCCTTGCGTTCTATCCGGTAAAATTCTGTCTATAATCCGCTCGCAATATTTCCAGTAAGCGGTACTCCACCATAGCATTATTCCTACGAGGCAGGTAGTAAAAATTATCTTTTTATCGAAAGACACGACAGATAGCTGCGCAATAAGCGTCAGGATCAGCGCAACGGCAAAGCTGTGAAAGAAGATATTGTTATCTGGGGGGGTATAACTGGTTACCTGAAAAACGGCCGCTTCACCAAGAATGGATATCGTCAGCAGCACGAATAGCACTATTTTTTTATCGCTCCACATTTCCTTCCAACTTCGAAAACCCGCTAATAATAACAGAATGATCAGGAACAGGTAAAATTTAATCCATTGCGACCCATAGAAGAATTCACCTGCTACTTCCGATATGGAAACACGCGCGGTGTGGGGAGCTTGCCCGTGATTGAACCAATATCCGAAACTATACTGGCTGAAAGCCAGAATTACCAGAATAAGAATAAAGGTAAAAAAGGCAGAAAATAATAGCAGTGGCTTCCAGTTCCTGGTAAACAAACTATTACAGGCAATCAGAATAATACTAATGAGCAGTGCGAGTCCGCCACCATCCTGTTTGGTAAGCAGAGAAAATACGATAAAGAGTGCCGCTCCTGCAAGCCACAGAAAACGATATTTACCGGATTCATTGCTGATAAACCGGAAAAGAAAAGCCAGGGCGATCAACTCATAAACAATTACCGTGTGGTTGTACCAGGGCCAGAAATTAGAGAAGGAAAAAGACAGGCAGAAGAGGAAAATGGCCACGAAACGGATGGCTGCATGCGCAGATAAACTTTTTAGAATGGAGCGAAACGCCAGACCGGAGATAATATTGATAAATACCTGTGCTTTTACAAGGGTAATCATCTGTGTGCCGAAGATTTTGAAGAATAAGGCCGGTATTACCCAAAACATGCCGCCCAAAGGCGTACCGAAATCTTTAAACGGAAGCTGGCCTTCACTCATCCTATAAGCACCCTCCCAGGTCAAGAATATATTAACACGATAAGGGAAGGTGACGAAAAGCGGAACACAAGCGATGATGACAATAAAAACTATTTCTGCAGTTCCGGCGAAACGACCTTTCATACCTTATATTTTAAACGGGCTATTGAAGATGTAAACATAGATAAATGAGTACACATTTTCTATTCTCACGCATAAATTAAACCGAAGCATAAAGCAAATGAATCATAAATATCGTACGGAGCTATAATTTTCGATATTTAGTTTGTATTTTGTCGGCGTAATATATTATAAGTGGCATACCTCAAACTCCTGCGGCCGAAAGACTGGGCAAAAAATCTTTTCTTATTTCTCCCTCTGTTTTTCGGTGGAGAAATGTTTAACATCAGCAAGGTATCCGGGGTTGCATTGGGTATTATCGCTTTTTCCTTTATTGCCAGTTGTATTTACATCATAAATGATTACAGAGATATTGAGGAAGACAGGAAACACCCCCTGAAACGTAAACGCCCCCTAGCTTCCGGAGAGGTATCAAAACCAGCAGCTCTTGTTATCTGCGGCGTCCTGATGATTCTTGGGTTCGGACTTTCATGGTTCATTAGGGATAAATTCCTGTTTGTTATAGCCATCTACTTTTTTCTTAACCTCGGCTACTCCCTGGGGCTTAAAAATATCCCTATTCTCGATATCATCATTCTCGCCGTGGGGTTTGTGTTGCGCATCAAGGCAGGATCAGTAATTTCCCAGGTGCCGCTGTCGGAATGGATCATTATCATGGTGTTCCTTTTAGCTATATTCATGGCTATCGGCAAGCGAAGAGACGATGTGCTGCTGAAGCAGAGCTCGGGTACTGATATGCGAAAGTCGATAAAGGGCTACAACCTGGAACTGCTGAATGTATTGCTCGCTCTGGTATGTGCGGTAATTGTAGTGGCTTACCTGATGTACACTATATCGCCACAAACCCAGAATTACTTCAAGACGCACCGGCTTTATTATACCTGCATTTTTGTAATAGCGGGAATTATGCGTTATTTGCAGATCATTTACGTGTTAGCCGATTCCGGCTCTCCTACTAAGATCCTCTACAAAGACCGGTTTATACAGATCACTTTACTCCTTTGGATGGCCAGTTACTTTTTTATCATTTACTTCAAAGACCTGGCAATTTTTGAAGAATGAAGCGTTCAAGAAACGATGAACTTAGCCATTTACTTATTTATTTACCCCCTTTCTAACCAATAAAGTCAATGGCAACCGTGTTAATTTTAGGAGCTACTTCAGACATGGCAGCAGCCATATCAAGAAGATTTGCGCAGCAGCAGTTCAATATCCAGCTTGCTGCAAGATCAGTGGAGAAGCTTGCCCCTCTGCAGTCGGATATCAATATTCGCTATGGTGTATCCTGCACCGCTCATGAATTTAACGCCCTCGATTTTCAAAGCCACGAACCGTTCTTCCACAAACTTCCCGTAAAGCCTGATATTACCATCTGTGTTTTCGGGTACCTGGGTGAAAATGAAACGGCGCGTAGTAATTGGCCGGAGACGGAAAGAATAATAGGTACCAACTATACAGGTGCCGTCTCCATCCTGAATATCGTCAGCGCTTATTATGCTGCCCAGAAAAAGGGAACAATTGCCGGAATCAGCTCGGTTGCCGGAGAGCGGGGAAGGCAAAGTAACTATATCTACGGGAGCGCTAAAGCGGGATTCACGGCCTATTTATCCGGATTAAGAAACAGGATGTACCGGGAAGGGGTTCATGTTGTAACAGTGCAACCGGGATTCGTATATACCCGCATGACCGAAAATCTAACCCTGCCGCCGATGCTGACGGCCAAACCGGAAGATGTAGCCAATGACATCTTTACCGCAGTGTCGCAGAGGAAGAACATCGTTTATACCAAGTGGTTCTGGAGATGGATCATGTTGGTGATCGTTATGATACCGGAGTTCATGTTCAAAAAAATGAAATTGTGAGGAAAAGAATCGCATTTTTTGACTTCGACGGTACCATTACCCGAAAGGACACTTTACTGGAATTCATCAAATTTGCTAAAGGGACAGGAAACTTTTATGCCGGGTTTCTCCTTTTTAGCCCTTACCTGGTGGCATTCAAGTTAAAGATCATTTCAAATCAAACGGCCAAGGACAAGATCCTCTGGTTTTTCTTCAGAAATACCCCTGTTGCTGATTTCGAAAAGAAATGCGTGGAATTTGCGGAAAAAGCACTTCCTGCGCTATTGCGCCCAAAAGCACTCCGGGAAATTAAAGATCTGAAGGAGCAAGGCGTTCAGGTAGTAGTGGTGTCTGCCTCACCTGAAAACTGGATTATGCCCTGGATCTCCGGAATGAACCTTTCTTTAATTGCAACGAAGTTACAGGTAAAAAACAGTCTGCTCACAGGCAGAATAATGGATAGTAACTGCCACGGAGAAGAAAAGGTAAACCGGATTAGACAAAACTATATATTGGCAGACTACGATGAGATATTGGCGTACGGCGACAGCAGCGGCGATCGCCCCATGCTGAAACTTGCCAGTAAATCCTTCTATAAACCCTTTCGGTAGAAGACATTTCATCGGGATCAGTTCAGGCGAAAGCCTTCAGATTAGGAAAATTTTAAAGATTAGAGGCGAAATAGTCGTTATAGAAATTAAGTTTTTTTACTTTTACTTGTGATTATGCTCCCATCCTGAAAAATGCATCCGGTCAATTTCAAATTTAATATACATATACCATGAGTTTCATAAATAAATCAGTGGATGAATTAAAGGCTTTTGCCCAGGAGCATAAAGATGCCTACATTAATGCCGACCCCTTTCCTAACGGCTATTTCGACAACTTCTTTGAAGCGGAAAAGCTGAAAGAAGTACTTGCAGAATTCCCCGATCTCACTAAGAACGCAGATCTCAAATTCAATGACCCAAACCAGATAAAACTGGCTTCTAAGGGAGAATACAAATTCGGCGAAAAAACAAAGGAATTCATGCATTACCTGAACTCACAACCCTTTCTTGAATTCCTTTCTATACTTACCGGTATCGAAGACCTGATACCAGATCCTTATTTCGACGGAGGAGGTTGTCACCAGATTCAGCCGGGAGGAATGCTTAAGATCCATGCGGACTTCAATAAACGTCCCAAAACCAAATTAGACAGGAGGCTGAACGTATTAGTTTACCTAAATGAAGACTGGCATGAAGAATACGGTGGGCATTTTGAATTGTGGGATAAGGAAATGAAGGGGTACAGAAAAAAGATCCTTCCTTTATTTAACAGGATGGCACTCTTTTCAACTACCAGCAACTCTTACCATGGCCACCCGAATCCGTTAACCTGTCCTCCCGACCGTACGAGAAAATCGCTTGCTTTGTATTATTATACTAACGGAAGACCGGAGGAGGAAAAGTTCGAAGGCGATCAGGAGCATAACACGTTATTCAGATACCGTGCCGAAGATAAAAAATCGCGTTTAATAACTTCCATGAAAGAGGCAGTAAGACTGGTGACGCCTCCTATAATCTTAAAAGGTATCAGTAAATTGAAAAACTGATCATTCATCCATGGAATTAGTTGCAGACGGTATAAAGGAAGCGGAGGTTCGTTATAATGACAGCCTTGAAGGGCGGGATATTGTCATCATAGGCCTTCAACCCTGGTACTATGAAATCGGGAGTAATTGCAAGAACATAGCAACTTATTTTGCCAAAAACAATAACCGGGTGCTATATGTCGATCTCCCTATAAATCGTAAAACCTTTCTTTCAAAAAATAAGAAAGCAGGAATAGCGATGCACTGTGAGGTGATTAAAACAAAGAAAGACGAAATCAGGCAACTGGAAAGCAACATGTGGGAGCTCTTTCCTACATCCGTTATAGAGTCCATCAATTTTCTGCCGTCAAGCAGCATCTTTACAGCTATCAACTATCTCAATAATAAGAGATTTGCAAAAAACATAAAAGATGCTACCAGAAAACTGGGCTTCAAAAACATTATCCTTTTTAATGATAATGATATATACAATGGTTATTTTCTAAAAGAGTTGCTACAGCCATCTTTGTACATCTATTATTTCAGAGACTTTCTACAGGGTTATGATTACTGGAAAAAGCATACTACCGTTCTGGAGCCTAAGCTGATAGCCAAAGCAGATCTTGTAGTGGCCAACTCCACTTACTATGCAGAATATTGCTCAGGATATAATCCCAATTCTCATTATATAGGCCAGGGTTGTAAACTGGACTTGTTCAATCCGGAAAGCTCCGCACCCATTCCTGATGATGTCAGGCATATTGAAAAGTCTGTTATTGGTTATGTAGGCGCACTAGACTCCGTGAGACTCGATTTGAAAATACTAGAACTTATTGCCCGATCGCATCCGGAATGGAATATCATTCTTGTCGGGCCCGAAGATGATGTGTTTTTAAACAGTTCCCTCCATCAGATAAACAATATTCACTTTTTAGGCAGAAAGTCCATTGACCTGTTGCCAGACTATATCCGCACGTTCGATGTGTGCATCAACCCCCAGTTGCAGAATATCATAACACGCGGCAACTACCCACTAAAGATCGACGAGTATCTTGCTATGGGCAAACCAGTGGTAGCGACTCGTACAAAAGCTATGAAGCTTTTTGAAGCACATACTTTTCTGGCCGACTCCCCGGAAGATTATCCTGCACTTATTACAAAAGCCCTGAATGAATACAACCAGCATATGCGCCAGGAAGGTATTGATTTTGCAAATAGCCATACCTGGGAAAATAGTATGAAGGCACTATTCAGTTCTATAAATGCAACGCTAAGTACCAAAACATCGATATAAACAATACTAAAAAGAGGCGGTCTTAAATACCTGCCTTCAATACAAATTCAACTCTTACACTTTTTGAATCGGAATTCTGGCATGCCCTCCTGTTTTCATCGGTGTCGTTATAAAGTGTACCTGTAATAGTACCGGTAAACCAGTCACCGGGCCCTCCTGTAAATTCATTCATCGCACAAGTTAGCTGCTTATATTTAGGACCGAATTCATCGCACCTCCTGGTTCCATTA
>JACMJX010000003.1 GCA_014380425.1 Chitinophagaceae bacterium
CCGTGCCTTGCGGAGCGACGACATTTTGGACACCGGCTTCGAATGCCGTGATCAGGTCCAGTTGCCCTTCGCAAACAACGGCCGCCTTTTTTTCGATCACTGCCTGCTTGGATTTGTGGAAACCAAACTGGAAGACAGTCTGTCCAAACTCCCTAATATGCCTTCGGGCGACCCTGCTCAAACGATCAGCAGGGAGGTAAACAATATCATCCTCCGTGCTATCGCGGGCCTTAAGACGTTCGGCGACGAGTTTGTAAGTGTAGAGCATCTACTGCTTTCGCTCACTCAGGGAAATGATAACACTTCTAAGATTTTAAAAGATGCAGGGCTTACGGAAAAAGGCCTTGTTGCTGCTATAAAAGACCTTAAAAAAGGTTCTACTGTAAATTCGCAAACATCTGATAATCAGTTTAATGCGCTCAATAAATATGCCCGGAATCTGAATGAAGCTGCTCGTGCAGGCAAGCTGGATCCCGTAATAGGAAGAGATGAAGAAATCCGGAGAACACTCCATATCCTTTCCCGCCGCAGCAAAAACAACCCGATTCTCGTCGGCGAACCGGGTGTTGGTAAAACGGCTATTGCCGAAGGGCTTGCGCATAGAATCGTTAACGGCGACGTTCCGGAGAACCTGAAATCAAAAATCATCTTTGCCCTCGACATGGGTCAACTAATTGCAGGAGCAAAATACAAAGGAGAGTTCGAGGAGCGGCTGAAGAGTGTGGTAAAAGAGGTCGCCGGAAGCGATGGGGAGATTATTCTGTTCATTGACGAGATCCATACGCTGGTAGGGGCGGGTGGGGGTGAAGGAGCCATGGACGCTGCCAATATCCTTAAACCTGCATTAGCTCGCGGAGAACTAAGGGCTATAGGTGCCACTACTTTAAACGAGTACCAGAAGTTCTTCGAGAAAGATAAAGCGCTGGAGCGCAGGTTTCAGAAAATACTGATTGATGAGCCCAATGTTGAAGACGCCATTTCTATTCTACGTGGACTGAAAGACAGATACGAAACGCACCATCATGTAAGAATCAAAGACGAAGCCATCATTGCCGCTGTAGAGCTTTCGCACCGCTATATTACCGACCGGTTTCTACCAGATAAAGCCATTGACCTGATTGATGAAAGCGCCGCTAAGCTTCGCCTGGAAATGAACAGTATGCCGGAGGAACTGGACGAACTGGAACGTAAGATAAGGCAACTGGAGATAGAAAGGGAAGCAATCAAGAGGGAAAAGGATGCATCTCAGGTGCAGGAATTGTCTAAAGAAATATCTCTTTTGAGTGTAGAAAGAGACACATTTAAAGCCAAATGGCAGCAAGAAAAGGAGCTACTTGAGAAAGTGCAGAGTGCAAAAGCGGCTGTCGAAAACCTTCGGATAGAAGCTGAGAAAGCTGAAAGGGAAGGGGATTATGGCAGAGTTGCTGAGATCCGTTATGGTAAAATAAAGGAACAGGAAGCCAATATCGGGAGCTTTACGGAAGAACTGGGACAAATCAGCGAGAAAAGACTGCTTAAGGAAGAAGTGGATGCGGAAGACATAGCGGAAAATGTAGCCAAGGCCACCGGCATACCTGTAATGAAGATGTTGCAGAGTGAACGTGAAAAGCTGTTGAACCTGGAAGATGAACTTCATCATCGGGTGGTAGGCCAAAACGAAGCGATAGAAGCTGTAGCGGATGCCATCAGACGAAGCCGGGCGGGTCTCCAGGATCCTAAAAAGCCAATCGGCTCCTTTATTTTTCTTGGAACTACAGGTGTAGGAAAAACAGAACTGGCTAAAGCGCTTGCAGATTATCTTTTTGACGATGACGGCATGATGACCAGGATCGATATGAGTGAGTATCAGGAGAAACATTCCGTTAGCCGGCTGGTTGGAGCCCCTCCAGGATATGTGGGATATGAAGAAGGAGGACAATTAACGGAGGCTGTGCGTAGAAAACCCTATAGTGTAATACTGTTGGATGAGATCGAGAAAGCACACCCTGATGTCTTTAATATTTTACTCCAGGTTTTGGATGATGGACGACTAACTGACAATAAAGGACGAATAGTGAACTTCAAGAATACTATCATTATAATGACAAGCAATATGGGCAGCCATATTATTCAACAGAATTTCGAGGACGTAACGGAAAGCAATAAAGAACAGCTAGTGGAAAGAACTAAGGATGAGGTGATTAATCTTCTTAGACAAAGTATCCGCCCGGAATTCCTGAACAGGATAGATGAAGTAATCATGTTCCAACCTTTAATGAAGAAAGAGATCCGCGGCATTATATGGATCCAGTTGCAAAACCTGAGGAAGATGCTGGAACAGAGCGGTATTCAGCTCATGTTTACCGATTATACGATTGATTATTTAACTGAAAATGGCTTTGATCCTCAATTTGGTGCCAGACCGTTGAAGCGGCTTATTCAGAAACAGGTAGTGAACCTTTTAAGTAAAAGGCTATTGGCGGGTGATATCGATAAAGCAAGACCAGTGATTGTAGACGTATTCGATGGAGTTGTCGTGTTTAGAAATGAAACGCAGGAATTTGAAAAAGCGGAGGCTTAGTAATAACTTTCAGCATATTTCGTTAGAAGACTTTCAGTAACTTCTATCAGTCAAATCATTATGGACACCACTCCGCATCAGCCAGAACAGAAAGCTCAGTTTTTCAGTAGGAAACCGGTACGCATCTCCCTATTTGCAGGCTTTGCAATAGCGTTAGCCGTGCTCTCGTTCGTGCTGATAAGCAGAAGTAGTAGTGGTGAAAGCACTCAGGGTCTAAATGAAACTGATACTTCAGGTATCCTGCCTTCTGCGGCTGATAGTGCTGCTGATGTAGCTGCAAGTGCCACATTGGATACTGCCTTGTATGATAATCTTTCCACTTACATAACTAATAAAGACTCTTCAGGCCGGTGGCCTGTCAAGGGTCCTTATCCGCTGCCAGGGGCTATATTACCTTTTAAACGAGTAATTTCTTTCTACGGAAACCTTTACTCCAAAAAAATGGGCATCCTTGGTGAACTTCCCAGGAATCAAATGCTTGAAAAGCTCCAGGCAGAAGTTGCTCAATGGCAGGCAGCCGATTCTACTATCGAAGCAATTCCTGCTCTGCATTACATTGCTATCACTGCCCAGGGAAGCCCGGGTAAAGGAAGTAAATACCGGCTGCGTATGCCTTTTCATCAGATAGACTCTGTTTTAAGCATGGCCGGAGAGATAAACGCACTGGTATTTATCGATATTCAGGTGGGCCTAAGCACGCTGCAGGAAGAGCTTCCTGCGTTTGAAAAATACCTACTGATGCCAAATGTTCACTTTGGAATAGACCCTGAATTCTCTATGAAAACAGGGGCGAGGCCAGGATCTGTTATCGGTACTTTTGACGCTGCAGATATCAATTATACCACTGAGTACCTGGCTAAACTGGTGAAAGAAAACAACCTGCCTCCAAAAATGCTTGTCATTCACCGCTTTACCAGGCCTATGGTAACCAATTATAAACAAATCGAACTGCACCCTGAAGTGCAGATTATTATAGACATGGATGGCTGGGGACATCAGGCAAGAAAGATGAATACCTATAAGCAATTTGTAGAACGGGAACCTGTTCAGTTTACAGGCTTTAAACTGTTTTACAAGAATGATCTTAAAGAAGCTAATAGCCATGTGATGACTCCAACGGAAGTACTATCACTCACACCGCAGCCAGCTTATATACAATATCAATAAACACTGCTGTAAAAACAACGAATTAAGCTGGCTCTAAGGCCTGTTTAATTGGTTTATAATGATGAAGGAGACAATAGCAAGAATTATTATCAATAGAATCGCTACATAAGTCCAGGTGGAATCCGCAAGTTTTCTCTTTTCCTTGCGACTCTTTTTCTGTTCCAGTTTTTTTTGAAGATTGCCGTTCAGTTGATCCACTATCCTGCTGATATCTTTTTTGTTGGCTACATGCTCCAATCCCTCTACTGCGTCGTTCATAAACTGATTCTCAGCTAACAGCTGCTCTACTTCATGCCGCTGCTGCGCAGAAAGCTTACCAGCCAGGTAATCCATCAACACCTGGTTGTCGATATCTTTATTGCTATGAGATAATATATTCAACAGATCATCCGACATCAGCTGTTATTTAGTTTTTCGTCCAGCAGCATCTTAAGATTCCGTTTTCCATTTTGAATATGGCTTTTCACCTGCATCATAGTAAACCCGGTTTGATCGGTTATCTCCTGGTACGATTTCTTGTCGATGTAGAACAAAGTTATGCATTGTTTTTGTGCAGGATTCAGTTCTTCCAGGCTTAAAGAAAGCAGGGCCAGCTTTTTTTCCTTTTCCATACCGGATATCCTCGCCTCATTTTCTTCTTCGGGTAGCATCACATTCATGTTCTCCGATATGGGTGTACGGTATTTACCCGGGTTGTCACGCAGTTTCATCAGGCAGTAGTTCTTGGCTACCATATAGATCCAGCTCTTGAAATAATCCACTTTGTATTTTCCCAGTTCGGTGATGGCTTTTAGAAAAACCTGCTGTACTACATCTTTAGCTTCTTCCTCATCTTTCAGATACTTCATACCCACACCAAACAATAGCAGTGTATAACGTTCCAGAAGTATGCCCAGCCACTTATTGTCATCATCTTTACTGAAGTTCTCCAGCAGCTCGGCATCGCTGATATGTTTAAACTTGTTGCTGATACCCTTTACTTGAGAAATGTTTCCTTATAATGCGCTATAGCTTCTTCAAGAATCTTGATGGCCTTGGCCTTGCTTTGAAATTCTTCTACTTTAACGGTCTTGTTTTCCAGTTTCTTATATTCCTCGAAAAAGTGGCGCATTTCAGAGAAGAAGTGGGGCTGTAATTCTTCTATGTTGTTGTAATGATTCATACTGGGATCGGTATTGGCCACAGCAATGATCTTATCGTCGGCCTCGCCACCATCGATCATCTGCATTACCCCGATTACTTTTGCTTCCATCAGGCACATCGGTTGCACAGGTAAAGAGGTTATTACGAGTATGTCAAGTGGATCTTTGTCACCACCATATGTTCTTGGAATAAATCCATAATTACACGGATAATAAAAAGACGAGTAAATAATCCGGTCAAGTTTAAGAAGTCCACTTTCCTTATCGATCTCATACTTGGCGCGGGAACCTTGCGGTATTTCGATCAATGCATTCACTATTTCCGGGGCATTATCGCCTGTAGGCACACCATGCCAGGGATGAAGAACTGATTGTGTCATATAAAATTTTGAAGCTTTTTATTAATGGAGATCTTTAAAGTCAACAAGCCATTCGCCTCTTATCTGTACTATTTTCAAAGTGGTGGTATCTTTTTGCTTGAAGGTGTTGGTATAAGTATAATTTACAATAGAATCATTCACAGGCAGAATATTCAAAGCCGTAATACTTGCATTTTTGTACCCTACCTTGTCTTCTTCAGAAAGGCTGTTGTAGTCGCGTTTCCACCTGTCCAAAAGCGTAAGGTTGGTATTCGTGGTATCCTCGTACAAAAAGAATTTCGCTTTATCATAATCGCCATCGAGAGACGCCCGGATGAATTCACGCCCCGCTTCTTCTGCATCTTCTGCCTTTGCATAGCCGGAAGACGCATCGTTGCAAGCCAGGATCATCAACAAGGATAATGATAAGATGAAAGTTCGCTTCATATATAATGAGATTGCGTGGCGAAATTAGTAAAAACGGAACAGTTATATGCCAATATTAAAGCAATGGCCTGAAATAGATGCTATTCCAGGCCATCGTTAAATAATCGTTATCTAATTAGTGGATCTTTAAGATATATTAGCTTCTGTCTTCTTTTACCTTCTCCCTTTCATAAGCCCTGATGATTGCCTTTACAAGCCTATGACGAACCACATCTTCTTCATCGAGTTCGATATGCGCAATGCCTTCCACATCCTGAAGAATACGTACCGCTTTCTCCAGGCCGCTACGCTGGTTCTTGGGTAAATCCACCTGGGTCATGTCTCCGGTGATAATAGCCTTGGCGCTAGCACCTATCCTGGTAAGAAACATTTTTAGCTGCAGATCGGTAGCGTTCTGTGCCTCGTCAAGAATAATGAACGCATTATCCAGTGTACGGCCGCGCATGTAAGCCAGAGGTGCTATCTCAATAGTGCGGGTCGTCATATAATATCCCAGCTTGTCAGCCGGTATCATATCATCCAGTGCATCATACAAGGGCCGCAAATAAGGATCAATCTTTTCTTTAAGATCGCCAGGAAGAAAACCGAGATTTTCCCCCGCCTCTACCGCTGGGCGCGTAAGGATGATCTTCTTAACCCACTTATTTTTCAAAGCCCTTACTGCAAGCGCAACGGCAGTATATGTTTTACCTGTACCAGCTGGCCCTATCGCAAATACTATGTCATTTTTGTCTGTAGACGATACCATTTTCTTCTGGTTCGCCGTGCGGGCGCGTACCGTCTTTCCATTCGGCCCAAATACAAGGATTTCATTTGGATTACGATCCACGAAATTATCAACTGTTTCGGTGTCGTCGCCTCCAAGTATCTGTTCCAGGTAATTTTCACTGAGATGGCCGTTCTTCTGCAGGTACTGCACTATGAGGCCTATCTTTTCCTTCGCTGTATCGATCTGCTCAGGAGCACCACTGAGTTTGAGCTGCGTGCCCCGCGAAAGGATTTTAAGTAGCGGAAACTTTTTCTTTAAAATGTCTAACTTACCATTATTAACCCCAAAAAACTCAATGGGATTTACAGTGTCGAGATTGATGATGGATTCTGTCAATTTCCTGGATTTTGATGTATATCAAATATAATTTTTACTGTCTGGCTTTCGAAAGTTACTTATGCACAAACTGTAGACATACTGAATACAAAACGCAGACCATTATTGTTTCCGTTATGGTCTGCGTCATTAAATAATTAAACCTTAAATACTATATCTAAGCTCCTCTTCCTCCTCTGCCATTATTTTCGATTCGCTCATATTGTGCTCCGCCGCCTTGCCGTTGCGGCCTGCCCTGATATTGAGGTCGTGCGGCGGGGGTTGGCTGTATGGAGCCGCGGTTACCTTGCTGTCTGTACTGCGTTTCTGATCTTTCTGCCTGAACTTGTTGCGTCCGCTCTATGCGTTGTGGCGAGCCGTTTGGTCTTTCTGTTCTGCGCGGCACTGGTGCTGATGGCGACGGTACCTGCAATTCACTATTGTTTCCCTGTCTTCTTTCAGCCATTCTTACCTGCCCGGGATAACCGCTGACACGGTTTGAATTGTTATCCGTTCTGCCCTGAAAACCGCCTCCCGTGGAAACTTCCGGAGTAACCCGTCTTTCCGGTATATTATCTCTATCGCTGCGGGGCAAACTGTTGGAAGGACGCGAACCGTAGTTGCGGTCTGCACGATCATAGCTGCCATTCCTTCCGCCGCCATTTACATCGTCGTTCCTTCTCGGGCGCTGAATACTCCCAGGCCTGTCGTATCCATTATCACCAATACCGCCACCACGGTCGCTGCTAACATATCGTTGCGGCCTGCCATACTCAATATTCCTTACGGTAACTCTAGACCGCGTGTAACGTTCCACATCTCCACGACGCGGGCCGGCGTAAAACCTTACATTGTTATTCACATAAATATTGTTGATCACCACAGCGTTGTTGAAACGGCGATTACGCCCGGGGTTGATATAGTAATTATTAATTTGCGGGCTACAAATATGCTGGCGGGGTACGAACGTCCATCGGTTATAAGGTATGGCACCGAAAGATACATTGATACCAAGGCCGAAGCCTAAAGGCGCCCATCCGTAGTTTCCATCATATTCACTCCAGCTTACCCATGCAGGTGCCCATTCATAACCGGGTATCCAGATCCAACCGTAGTAAGGATCTTCTTCCCATCTGCCGTAATGGAACGGGGCCCAGCCCCAGTCGAAGTCGGAAATCCATGCCCAGCCATACTCGGAATATCCCCAGTGGCCATTGCTATAATAGGGTCGGAACCCAGGCTCGCTATAGATCCATACCTGGCCATACCTGGGTGAATTAACCCACCTTCCATACCGGCCCAGGTCGTTCTGGAAAATGGAAAGGCTTACACCTACCGGCTGCGCACTGGCTGAAGCGGGTAAAAGGGTAAAAGAAGCGCCTGCAAGGAGTACCACTAAAAAGAATCGGAGCGTGTTCATGGCAAAACGTTTAAGTGAATATGAACGGAAAAACTTTCATAGTATCAGACGTCAACCATGAGAGAAAGTTTGTTAAGAAAACGTCAATTAAAGCAGCTGACCCAAATGGAATGCTAACCAAACAGATCAGAAGAAAGGTACCGGTCGCCCCGGTCGCAGATGATGCAAACAATCGTTCCCAACTTAAGTTCCCTCGAAAGCTCCACGGCCGCATGTACTGCGCCTCCGCTGCTCATACCGCTAAAGATAGCTTCTTCCCTGGCAAGGCGCTTTGCCATAATTCTTGCATCTTTTTCAGCAAGCTCGATGGTTCGATCAACTCTTGTTTTATCGAAAATAGCCGGCAGGTAAGCTTCAGGCCACTTCCTGATGCCGGGAATTCTGGATCCGTCCGTTGGCTGGCAACCTATGATCTGGATAGCTTCATTCTGCTCTTTTAAAAACTTCGATACGCCCATAATAGTTCCGGTGGTTCCCATCGCAGATACGAAATGCGTTACTTTACCCTCGGTATCGCGCCAGATTTCCGGCCCTGTAGTTTTATAATGCATGCCATAATTATCAGGGTTGCCGAACTGGTTCAGCATCAGGTACCCGCCTTTCTGCAACTGCGCCGTTGCATAATCAATCGATCCTTCCATCGACTTTTCCTTGGGGGTAAGCACTACCCGGGCTCCAAAAGCCTCCATAGTGAGTACTCGTTCCCGTGTGGCATCCTCGGGCATTACGAGTTCTATCTCTACACCAAACAGAGAGGCTATCATGGCAAGTGCTATCCCGGTATTTCCGCTTGTTGCTTCTATCAATTTGATGCCGGGCTTTAGCTCGCCCCTGTCGTAAGCTCCTTTGATCATTCCATATGCAGCACGGTCTTTCACGCTTCCGCCGGGGTTATGTCCTTCCAGCTTTCCGTAGATCGTAACATCCGGGTTTACCGTCACATGCTTCAATTCTACCAGGGGCGTATTGCCTATCAAATCGAGTATTCCTGCCATATCGAAGTTATTATATGTGTTAAATTCCTGTTATACTAAAAATCTTTCGGCACAAAGAATTTAGACTTCTCCTTTTGTTCGTTATTACTGAGCAACTCGAACCGGAACCAGCCGGCATGACGAAAGTTAGATTTGTCTACTATCAGCAACGGCTCCTTCACCTGTTTTATCTCGAAGAGAAAAGTGCCGTCTTCTTCAAAGAACTTCACTTGATACTTTGTTGCCGAAGCATCCGGTAGCCGGATATTTATATTTCCGTCCTTTTCGGTGTACACATATTTTGAAGCCCTGAATACTTCTACCGGTACATACGGCTGGATGAGGATCGTATCGGGCGGTATTAGTGTAAGGGTATCTTTAGTTCGCAGATTGATAGAGTCTCTGAAACGTTTTAAATAACTCTCGGGTATCTGTGCAAAAAAAGTCTCTTTCACTTTAATATAAAGTACCCGTGGAATCACTTTCTCTGGAAGTTTGATCTGATCGCGGGCGGTTTCCGTTACTCTATCTACTTTCACTACTTCGTTTGAAGGAGCGGAACTGATCGATCTTGAAATGCCGGCCGCATTGCCTGCGGTGTCCAGTGTAGCTCGCTTCGATTTGCTGAACAAAAACCTCCCGTTATCGAGCAATATATAAAGGCGGTAATACATTCGTGCAGAAGGTGCCTGTCCATCCACATAACCATTCTGAGGTACGGTAGGATCGGGCAAGGTAAGGATGCTCTTAAAACTCCGCAGACTGTCGAATGATCGCTGAATACTTAGCTGGCGAATGGTATCCCGGTAAGGGTTCGACCAGCTGATGATGATCCGGCCACTGCCCTTATCCATCGCCGAAAACTGCGGCAGGGTTTCCTGGGCCTTTAATAAGAATGTTCCGAAAAAGAACGTAAGCATTACTACCAGTTTCTTCCACATGGTTACAAAGATAAGTGTCAGTCATTAAAATTCTAAGCTTCCTGCGGGAATGGAACTGTTCCCCTGCAATCCGCCACTATGAATCAGAAGCACCCTGCTTCCTGGCTTAAAATAATCTTTTGTTAAAAGATCTGTAAAGGCCATCATCAGCTTTCCGGTGTATACAAAGTCGGTAGGTATTGCAGTTAACCGGTAAAACTCGTTCATGAACTGAAGTAATTCAGGCGTTCTTTTGGCATAACCACCCTGGTGATAGTCATAGAAAAATACTGCACCGGCTCTTTTATCCGGATTTATCCAGTTCTCGTATGTCTTTCCAAGATCGCGCATCCCTTTTAATACCGGGATGCCGATCACCTGTTGCTTCCCGGAAGAAGCATTCAGAATACCTGTAAACATGGTGCCCGTACCTATGGCACAAAGAATATGCGTGTGATAACCTTCAGGCACAAGCGACAGTATCTCGCCACATCCGCGTCTGCCATGCATGCCTTCTCCTCCTTCCGGGATGATGTACGCATCCTGTCTTTCAGGAACGATCTGTTGCTCCAGCAGGGCGGCATCATTCGATCTGTAGCTATTTCTAGGGCTAAAAACAAGTTCCATCCCATATGCTGAAGCAAGCTTTAGAGTGGGGGATAGAAGGGCAGGTGCTTCACCGCGAATAATACCCACAGATTGCATTCCGTATGCTCGTGCCGCATATGCCGCCGCGATAATATGGTTCGACCAGGCCCCGCCGTAAGTCAGAATGGTATTTTTCGAGGAATCTATTGCATCCTGGAGATAATATTTCAGTTTAAACCACTTGTTGCCAGACACTACCGGGTGCAATTTATCGAGCCGAAGCACATCAGCAGTGCATTCTTTTTCGCGCAAGCGTTTGCATACTAAGGGCTCCAAATTTGCATTAGCCAACTCTATCATCTGTTTTTTTTATAAATTCGCTGCACATAAAGATAAAAGAATGCAACCAACCTTAGTAATTCTGGCAGCAGGCATGGCCTCAAGATATGGAAGTATGAAACAGACGGCATCGTTTGGGCCAAGTGGTGAAACCATTATGGAATATTCCATTTACGACGCTATCCGGGCAGGCTTCAAGAAAGTAGTATTTATAATCCGTGAAGATTTTGCGGATAGCTTCAAGGGTATTATCGAACCCAAGTTGAAAGGAAAGATAGAAACAGGCTATGTATACCAGAAACTGGATTCCTTTACGGGAGGCTTTATGGTGCCGCAGGAAAGAACGAAGCCCTGGGGAACTGCGCACGCTGTTCTCTGCTGCAAGGATGAAGTAAAGGAACCTTTTGCAGTTATTAATGCGGATGATTTTTATGGAAGCGATTCTTTTAAAAAGGCTTATAATTTTTTGATAAATGAGGTGAATGAAAGAACCTACTGCATTATTGGGTATGAACTGAAGAAAACCCTGAGTGACAACGGCAGTGTAAGCCGTGGGGTATGTGAAACGGATGCCCAGGGTAACCTGACATCAATTAATGAACGCACCAAGATCTTCCGCAATGATAAGGGGATCATTACATATGAAGATGAATCCGGCCTGCATGAAGTAAGTGAAGACAGCAGCGTGAGTATGAATTTCTGGTGCTTTGCGCCGAATGCATTTGTAATTACCCAGGAAATGTTTAACGAGTTTCTTGAACAGCATGGCAATGAACCCAAATCGGAGTTTTTCATTCCTCTCGTTGGTGATGGCTTCATTAAGAAAGACCTTGGCGTTATTAAGGTAATCCCTACCGATGCATCCTGGTTCGGCGTTACCTACAAGGAAGACGCACCGGTAGTGCAGGCAAGTATCGATCAACTCGTGGCTTCAGGAGAGTATCCGTCTGCACTCTGGGCTTAAAAGCATTAATAGCACTAACATGCAATCATTCCAACGATTGCCACAGCAAGAGATTCAATAAACCGGGAACTGCGTGGCAATTGTTGGA